>CACYDZ010000242.1 GCA_902773265.1 uncultured Ruminococcus sp. | reverse complement strand
TGTTACGCTTGATAAAACGGAACTGACACTCAAAGTCGGCGAAACCTATACTCTCAAGAAAACACTCACTCCCTCAAACGCTTTCACGACTTACACTTATACAAGCAGTAAAACTGCCGTCGCTACCGTAACTTCAGGCGGAAAAATCGTTGCCAAAAAGACTGGTACAGCTACTATCACTGTTACCACCCACAATGGCAAAACCGCCACTTGTACAGTAACTGTCAAATAAACTCTGTTATGAATACGAAAAGACTGTAAGCATTCATTTTGCTTACAGTCTTTTATTTATGTCAAAATTTGCGTACACAAATTTTGTTTGAATTTTTAGCCGATTAAAGGGCTTTGCCCTTTAAAATCCCACAAGGGGCTGCCGCACAGTGTCTGTGTTCCCAACCCCTTGACCCTGCCCACTTTTGAAAAAGTGGACAAAACTTTTAATTGTCACAGCTGAACCTCTGATAAACAATCCGAGCAAAGCGAGCCGAAAAAGTTTTTGTCGAACTTTTTTCAAAAAGTTCGTGGGGTTCAGGGGCAACGCCCCTGATGGGATTTTTAAGGGCAATGCCCTTAAACTCTTTGAAAACAATTCCAAATTTGCGTACGCAAATTTGGGTTGAATTTTTATCCATTAAAGGGCTGCCACACAGTGTTTGTGTTCCCAACCCTTTAAAATCCTGCCCAAAGGCTCTGCCTTTGGAATCCGCCACTTTTTTGAAAAAAGTGGACAAAAAACTTTTCATTGTGTAAGCTGAACTTGTGATAAATATTCCAAAAGCAGTGAACCAAGAAGGTCTGTGGATTTCAGGAGCAACTTCCTTAACCTGACCAACAAAAAGCCGTACAACCGGATACCAGCTGTACGGTTTTGTTCATTGTCTGTCGTTACTGAATAGAAGAGTCAAGATAATTGTCCAGTTCCTGTTCTTCTTTTTTCTTCTTTCTGCGTTCGTTAATGATAATCAGTGTCGTAATGGTAGCAACAATCGCTGTGACCGCTGTAATGACAGATACAAGCAGTACGATTTTGTTGTTGAAATTCAGATTCACTTCTCTTAACTTTTTGCATTTCTCACACATAAGGAATAACCTCCCTGATATTAAATTTTCTGTTCTCCTGATAACAATATGATAACGAAATTTACAGAAAAAGTCAATAACTATTTTTGCCTCTAAGCATTATTCTTCTGTATCGTTATCAAAATTATCATCAAAATCATGATGGTCAACGAGGTCAGCGGGGTCAGTATGGTTATCGTGGTGATGGTGAAAGTCATGATAGTGCATACCCATATCTTCTCCACGCCGTACACTCAGTCTTTGCTTCTCTAGTTCACTCTGTTCCGAAAGCAATTCCTTGAACTGTCTGGAATGTTTGATATTCTTAATCAACAATTCGGGCATAGATACATCTTGCGAAAAAACTTTTATCGTGCCAAGTCCGAACATCTTCTGTCCCAGCGTCCGAGAATACTGAATATCCAGTACCTTATACAGAAGAATTTCGTCTTCATTGGTAGTAAACAGACCTTTTTCTATAATCAGCTTTTTATCTGTAACCGCAAAGGTAGTGAAAGTAAACGGCAATCCTAAAAATTTCCACCTCTTGCGTTCTCTCATCAGTTCTTTATCTGCCATAACAAACAATCAAATCCTTTCTTGAAATGATTATTCATCACCGAAAGAAATTCCGACTGCTCTTGCACATTTGATTTCATCACAGTCCACAGGTACGACTTTCAGCTTGCCTGCCACTTCCGCAAGCGGTACGGGGACAATTTTATCGCCTTGTAAAGCTACCATGTTGCCGTACTGTTCGTTGACGATTAAATCACACGCTTTTGCTCCTAAGAATGTCGATAATGCTCTGTCGTAAGGACAGGTTGTTCCGCCACGCTGAATATGTCCCAGAACTGTTGCCCTTGTTTCGTGACCTGTTTTTTCTTGAATATCTTTCGCCAGTTTTTCGGTAAAGGTTCCGTTGGGCTGTGCCATGATTGCCTGCTTTTTCTCTTTCTTCGACATTTTCGCAACTTCCTGCGGAATAGCTCCCTCTGCCATAGCAATAACGGTAAAGTGTTTTCCGCTTCTTTCCCTGTCAACAATCTTTTTGGCAATGCTGTCTACATTATAGGGGATTTCGGGCAACAGAATGACATCTGCACCGCCTGCAATACCTGCATACAAGGTCAGCCAGCCAACTTTGTGTCCCATGACTTCGACAACAAAAATTCGGCTGTGGGATTCTGCCGTTGTGTGAATGGCATCAAGCCCCTCTGTGGCAATATTGATACCACTCTGGAAACCGAAAGTTTTTTCTGTACCCCAAAGGTCATTGTCGATAGTTTTCGGGAGGGAAACTATATTACAGCCTTCTTCTCTGAGTAAATTAGCTGTCTTTTGCGAACCGTTACCGCCAAGAATAACAAGACAATCCAGTTTTAAATATTTGTATGTCTTTTTCATACAGGCTACTTTGTCAATACCGTCTTCTTCGATTACTCTCATCATCTTGAACGGCTGTCTTGATGTTCCCAGAATTGTTCCGCCTCTGAAAAGAATACCTGAAAAATCTTCAGGTTTCATCTTTTTGTAATCACCGTGAATCAGTCCCTTGTAACCGTTGAGTATACCGATTATCTCAAGGTTTTTTTCGCCGTAATGATTATACAATGCCTTTGCAACCGCTCTCATAGACGCATTCAGTCCCTGACAGTCGCCACCGCTGGTAAGAAAACCTACTCTTTTAATCATCGCTCTCATTCTCCTTTTTCTGTAAGTCGCCCGAAAATCTCGGCGTTCCGATTTCTCGGGCAATAATATTTTTTTGGACATTTTTCAATGCCTTTCTCGACATTTTGGCAAATTCAACCTGACTGTTGATTTTTTTCTTTCCCCGCTTATCAACCAGCGTATAGGTGGTATCGGAATGTTGGGTGCGTTTATTGACCGTATCGTTGACGGTGATTTCCAGAATTTCTTCTACACGCTTTTTCACATCTTCATCTTCTACTGGGAATACCAGTTCTACTCTGCGGTCTAAGTTTCTCGGCATCCAGTCGGCACTGCCCATGTAGATTTCAGGATTTCCACCGTTTTCAAACCGAAAAATACGGCTGTGTTCCAACAACTGTCCGACAATACTATATACGGTAATATTTTCACTGTAATCTTTCAAAGCGGGAATCAGACAACATATTCCTCTGATAATCAATGTGATTTTTACCCCTGCTTCTGATGCCTGATATAACAGCTTGATAATATTAGGGTCAACCAGTGAATTGACTTTGACGGTAATTCCACTAGGTAAACCATTCTTACAGTTTTCGGTTTCCTGTGTGATTTTCTCCTCAAAGAATTTTCTCATGCCTTTAGGGGCAACAACAAACTTGTTGTAAACAGGCGGTAAGGAATACCCTGTCAACACATTGAATAATACAGTAGCATCTTCACCGAAATCGTCACGACAAGTAAACATTCCGATATCTGTATAAAAGCGTGCGGTTATGTCATTGTAGTTTCCTGTGGCAACATGAAGATATCTTCGTATGCCGTCCTGTTCACGCCTGACTACCAGACAGATTTTACAATGTGTTTTCAGTCCTGTCAGTCCGTATACTACATGACAACCTGCATCTTCCAGTTTCTTTGCCCAGTGGATATTGTTTTCTTCATCAAAACGGGCTTTCAGTTCCACTAGTACAGTTACCTGTTTTCCCTTTTCAACCGCTTTTATCAGTGCCGAAATAACAGGAGATTTTCCGCTTACTCTATACAAAGTCTGCTTGATTGCCAGTACATCGGGGTCTTCGGCAGCCTTGCGGATAAAATCCAACACTGCATCAAAGCTGTCATAAGGGTGATGTACCAACCTGTCTTTTTCCTGTATCGCTTTGAAAATATCGTCATAACCACAAAAATCTGCGGGTGGACTGACAGGTACTATCGGACTGAAATGTAATTCTGCACTGTTGTCTACTTTGCAGAACTTTGACAGAAAAGTTAAATCCAATGCTCCCGAAACTTCATAAATTTCCTTTTCTCCTACATCAAGCATATGCACAAGAAATTTTCTCAGTTCTTTATCAATTCCTTTGGTCATCTCTAACCTTACAGGCTTGCCTCTTTTCCGTAATTTGATGGAATTCTGAATTTCTACAAGCAAATCTTCGGCATCTTCGTCAATATCCAAATCCGAATCTCTCGTAATACGGAACGGTGAACACGCTATAATCTTATACAGTTCAAAAACTTCCTGCAAACGGTACATGATGATGTCTTCCAACATGACAAATACACGCTTTTCACTGTCTGACGGCACTTCAATAAATCTTGGAATTGTCATTGACGGTACTTGAATAATTGCAAATTTGGCTTTTTTGCCGTTGCCGTTCAGTCTGACCGCAATGTTCACACTTTTATTCATCAGTTGCGGAAACGGTCGGCTTGTATCTACTGCCATAGGAGTGAGTATCGGAAATACCGTATTTTCAAAATATTTGTCCACAAATTCCAACTGCTTCTTAGTGAGTGTCTTAATTCCTGAAAAAATCATGTTATGTTTTTTCAGGTCAGGCATTAAGGAACGACTCAGACAGGAATACTGTTTCTTGACAAAAATGTGTATTTTTTCGGAAAGTTTTTCAAAAAGTTCTTTGGGCGTGTTTCCGCTGAAATCCCGTTTTTTCAGTCCCTGATGTACCTGGTCAAGCACCCCTGCCACTCTTACCATGAAAAATTCATCTAAGTTTGACGCCGTGATTGACAAAAAGTTCACTCTCTCCATAATCGGATTTTCATGTTCCATCGCTTCTTCAAGCACTCGCAAGTTAAAATCAAGCCAGCTTAGTTCACGGTTATTATACGGAATATTATCTTTGTTTTTCTTCCGCTTTTCCAAACTCACCATAATCTCGTCCTCCTTACTTTCATCCATACAATTTATACACCTCATTTTAAAATTTTTGTGGGAGATTTTTCTTTGGCAAACACTCTTCAAGGACTGCCACCCTTGAAAATCCTGCCCAAAGGCTCCGCCTTTGGAATCCGCCACTTTTTTGAAAAAAAGTGAAAGGTATAGCCTTTTTCGACAAGCAAAATCGCTCATAGCGATTTTGGGCAACGCCTTTAGCTTTGCTAAGTGTCAGCTATGACAATTAAAAG
>CACYDZ010000241.1 GCA_902773265.1 uncultured Ruminococcus sp. | reverse complement strand
GAACCCGCCGATGGTATCGTTTTCCAGACCGCCCATAGAACCGCTTCTGTCAAGAATAAATACCAGTTCGGTAATACCGTTTTTGGCGGTCGGCGTGATTGATGACGGGTCAAAAGATGTTGTTGTAGTGGTAGTCGTTGTAGTGGTGGTAGTCGTTGTAGTAGTCGTGGTTATTTTCCTTTTCATGAAATCGAGCATTTTTTATACCTCCGTTTTTTATGTTTATTCAGCTTTTCTGAAAATCTCACGGATAGATTGGATAAAATTTTCTTCAAGCTGATAGATGGTACTTCTGTAATCATCAAAATGATGAACATGATTTTCATAATGTTCCATGATATCAACGATAAGATTTTGAATTTCGCTGAGGTGACTGTCGAAACCGTCAAATTTGTATCGGTCATCAATAACGACATCTTCTTTAAAGCGTGCAGAACCCTCATTGTTGGCGATGATACACATACCGCAGATGACGGCTTCTTTGGGAATACGCTCAGCTCCCGGAAAATTACCGAACTCAATTAAAAGTTTGGCTTTATTCATCAAGGCAAGCATCCGGTCATGGGTATAGCCTTGCAGGGGAAGGATTTGGTATTGCGGAAAAATTTTCCGTAAACTTTCGGCGACAGTATTATTGGCATCACGCTTAGGATTATAGAGAATGATATTTTCCCGTTTATCAGCACTGTCGAACTGAAAGTTACGCTTTTGCATATAGCGGATAATCTCCAGACTGACAGGTTCAATAAAAAGTCTGGGATTTCCGCCTTTTTTCTTTATGTAGTCAAACGCATAGTGGGAAGCGGTAAGATTAAGCGTGTTTTTCAGGCCGATACGGTAACCGCCGAAACAGGAATTTATGCCTATCATACACATTTTGACTATCCACCAGCATTTTTGTACAAAAGTATAGTAGTCGCCACAAAATCCCCTGTAGAACCGCAATCCCAGAAACCAGACAGCTTTTTGTATATTGTGGAAATTCTTGTAATATTGCAGATAGGTATTATCTTCAGGAAAGATGAGGATATTTTCTTTCAAATCACGGATATCATTCATCGTAATCCATGAACGGGTATACTGAAGATAATTTTCCTTGACAGTACAGTCAGCGTTGGCGTAGGGATAAACAACCGTTGCACGAAATCCCAGTTGATTAAGGTAATATACCAGTTGATGTAAGGCATCTGCACCACCGCATACCATAGTCGGGGAAACAACATAAATTTCCGTATGCTCAAAAACATTAAGATATTCTGCCATCGTGGAATTTCTCCTTTTCATTGTTACTGTTATACAAATTTATCAGATTTTTTTAATAGATACATTGACCGTGTATTCATTGAAGCACCAGCAGTTTTCAAGTTCAGAGAGGTCAATTTCAGCGGGGAGTTCCTTAGAACCCTCAAAACCGCTGGCGATGGAACTCAAATCCACGCTGACTTTCACATTATCGGAAGTAATCTGACTGATAATATCTTTTGGGCCTGCTACAGAAATGCTGAGTGACTTTGTGGAAACATCAGCCCGATAGCCGAAAGGAACATTTACTACTTCAATATTGGAAACAGTAACAACGGTAGAAGAGTAGTTACTTAGTTTAAGAGAAATTCTGGCTTGTTCTTCATTACTGATATTGATACAGCCGGTGGGCAGAGAAATTGAACAGGTAATTTGTGTTTTAGTGGGGTCAAGGGAATTGAAATCAACAGGGTCAAGATAAATAGCGTCAATATCGTTGAGTATACTTTCGGTACCTGCCACAGTAATCTGCGAAGGTTTGACGGAATACAGTTCCTCAATATTCATACCGTCAGGAACATGGAGGAATTGAGGAATAATAGGGATTTCCTTTTTGGGTAAAATCTGAATTGTCATATTTACTTTTTTGGGAGAAACATTGAGAAGTTCATTTTCGATAATTTCGCCTGCCGAATCGAGCAGCTGTACATCAAGAGATTTGCTGATATTTTCGCTTTGCTGACCGGTAATTCTGTCATAGACCTGTACTTTGGCGATTTTTTTGACCTCTTGTTCAGGACCTGTAACAGTAACATGATTTTCAGAAATAACAGGTTTAGCAAGATAATATTCTGTGGTAGAATCATCGTTGCTGACAGGAAGTGTCACTTCGGAAGTATTGATATTTTTTTCGATAGTAAATTGTTGTGTGCGTTCTTTATCCACAGTAACATTGATGACAGATGGTGAAATAGAAACGACCTCATAATCGGACTTCATACCTGTTTTTCTGGCAGTCAGTCCAAGTGCATAGGTATTGGCAAAAGTGATACTGCTGGTATTTTGTGCGACAACCTGCAAATCTGTATTATTGACAGAACCCACTGTAAGACGATTACCACGAATTTGCACAGTTACCTTGATATCATTACCACGATATACTTGAAGACCGTCATGTCTTGCCTGTTCCGAAAGTTCTACTGTTACAGGAACATCTGTTACAGTAACCGTACTGATTTCGTTTGATTGTGAAGCAAAAGCTACCCAGAAAAAACACGCCAGTATAAAAGAAAAAAGCCATATGAATTTACTGTTTTCAAACAGTTTAGAAAGTTTAAAATTCTTTATTTTTTTTGTTTTCACTTTTTTTATCCTTTCTTGATAAGAAAGACGGGAAATAGCTTGTCAGGTCAGTTTTGGAATTGTCGGGGAGAATGAGATTTTCCAGTCGTTCTCTGAGTTCATCGCTGTCTTGCATTTTTTTCAGATATCCCTTATGTACAAGCGATATTGACCCTGTTTCTTCTGATACCACTACAACAACCGCATCAGAATCCTCACTCATTCCCAATGCGGCTCTGTGCCGTGTACCCAAATCCGCATCAACATCGCTGTTTTTTCTTGTCAGTGGCAGAATACATCCCGCCGAACAGATACGCCCTTCACGGATAATTACTGCACCGTCATGCAAGGGGGCTTTGTTGAAAAACAGGTTACCGAACAGTGATACTGACGGCAAAGCGTCAAGAAGTGTACCCGTAGCGATGATTTCTCCGAGTTTTGTTTCCTGTTCAAAAACAATTAATGCCCCTACTTTTTTCTGACTGAAACTCTGCGAAATTGCCACCACATCACTGATACATTTTCGTTGTATTGCCAATGTTTCATCGTCATTGTAAGATTTTGAAATACCGATACCTATTTTCTGAGAAAGATTATTTCTACCCAGCTTTTCCAGACCGTTGCGTATTTCGGGTTGAAAGATTATCAGGATAATCAATACACCAAATTCAACAAACATTCTTAGCAATGCTGACAGCATGGTCAGATTGAAAAAACTTGCCAGCACATAGACAACCATGAGCATAATTGCTCCTTTCATCAGTTGTACGGCTTTGGTATCTCGGATAAATTTAATTAATATATATATAATGAAAGTAACACACAGAATATCCACCGCATCTTTCAGTTCAAAGGTCTTGATAACCGAAAACAGTGAGCGAAACCATGATAAAATCATTCCCATAACATATTCATTCCCATCAAATAGTTATACAAAATTATTTTATCACAAAATCTGCAGAAGTACATTACTTTTTTGTTAATTTTAAAAATATTCTTTAAAAATATTTTTAACAGCATGGGAGATTGTTTGTATTTGGGGACGGTTATTAAAACAGGAAAGCGATATCCTTACTGTACCCTGAGTTTCAGTATGCAGTTTCTGATGAGTGAGCGTTGCACAGTGCAGACCTGAACGGACATAAATCTGATAACGGTCATTGAGAACCTGTGCGACTTCTTCGCTGGGAATATCCCCTATGTTGAATGATAACAGTGGTGCTTGAAAACGGTTATCGGGTTTTGGCGTATATAGACGGATATCAGGTAATTTTGCCAGATTATCATACAATTCTTCCAGCAAAGCAAACTCCTGCCTGTGAATTTTTTCTACTCCTCTTATGTTAAGAAATTCTATTCCTTTTCTCAATGCAGCAATTCCGATTACATTACAAGTACCGCTTTCGAATTTATCAGGGAGAATTTCAGGTTGCGTCAACTCCAGAGAACTGCTTCCTGTACCACCATACAACAGCGGACTGACATCTTCTGCATTTTTCAGATAAAGTATTCCTGTTCCCATCACTCCGAAAAGACCTTTATGTCCTGCACAGGCAACAAAATCAATATTCATATCAGTAAAATCCAACGGAATGACACCGCCACTCTGAGCAATATCTGCCAAAACTTTAATACGGTATTGATGAGCCAGTGCGACGATACGACTAAGTGGTAATACCGTTCCCGTGACATTAGACACATGTGTAACAACCATAAGTCTTGTTTTATCGTTAATAGATTTTCGAAAGTTATCTATTGTTTTTTCAAAATCTCCGTGAACGGTCTGAGCAACTGTATAAGTAATACCATTTTTACTCATTTCATGGACAGTTCTTGCTACAGAATTGTGTTCCAAGTCAGAAATAACTACATGGTCGCCATAATGCAGATAACCTCTGATAACTGTATTCAGCGATTGTGTACAACCAGATGTAAATATAATTTTCTCACTATCGGCAACATGAAAAAATTCTGCTACGGCTTCCCGACAACGATAGATTTCTTCTGCACTCCTTAACGACATGGCATGACCGCTTCTACCCGGATTTCCTCCGTAAATGTTCACCGCCCGACTGACTTCTTGATAGACGCTTTGCGGTTTTGGAAATGTTGTTGCCGAATTATCAGCATATATCATCAAAAACACCCTTTTCGTTTTTTATAAAGTGGCAATATCCGTTATGGAAATGCCGTTTTTTTGCAATATAGTCAGTGCTTTATCAAAATTCCTGTTGAATACCAGACTATATCCGCACCCCTTTTGTGTGCTGAACTGTGAAGTTTTGACCATATCCGCATAAATCCCTTGTGAACGCAAAATATTCTTTGCTTTCATCGCATAGGTAATGGACGGAAACATCATATATTTTTTTGACATAATTTTCACCTCTTTCTTTTTTGTACAACTCTTTTTTATATAATATGCCTTCATCCAAATAGCGTGATTTTTTGTTTCTTTTGTCCATCAATACAAAAAACAGCTATCCAATATATTCGATAGCTGTTTTGGGTTAATGTATAAAAAACAATATCATACAGAGTCCATATTATTCAAAAGTGACATACTCCCCTGCCTATGCTTCGCTTAGAGGCGAGGGCTTCTCGCTCAAGTACAGTGACCTGTACAGTATCACGAGCTATCCCCGTGTGTCCCACGGTTCTTATTTTTGTTTTATGCTAATGCTATTCCCATACCTTCATTTCGTATGTTTACAGCAGCGTTGATATCTCCTGTTTGGGATGTGCTTTGAAAAAAATATGTACATGGTCAACATCGTGATTTCATTCTTGCAATGTGATATTGTATTTTGGAGAAATATACTCAAATATTTCTTTAAAAATACTGAATGTGCATTATTATCCAATTCTATTGCTATTATCAACTCTTTTCTCTATTCGACTGATTTAGTTGATTATTAGTTATGTCAATGGAAAAGTCAGTCTGACAGCTGACGGGCAAGAAGTCCCCCCTGCCTTAGAGGCGGGAGACTTCTTGCCCATTTAGGTTAAAGTTATCTGATTTTTTTGTATCAAGTTTGACCATATACTGTCAGACCTTTTGAGAAATATCAGGCTTTTTTTCAGCCATATATACTTTTCTTATGACAAGTGGCCATACAATCATCGCAAAGAGAACCATTAGACCACGAGCCAGCATATTGCCCCAATGACCGCCAAGTGCCAGAACAAGTGTTGCAGGTGCAAATAATTCTTTCCATGCAAACATAATAGCAAAGCCGATACAGGTCAGGATTGGCAGTGATGCACAATTGTTAGGAATTTCGTAGTGAATAAAATGTCTTTCAACATAGCTACCAATCAACAGACCAAGAAAACCTCCACACGCCTTGAACATATCATTCATCATTTTCTGAGGGTCTACCAGCAATTTACCGTCTGCATTATAATCCATAGGATAAGATTTCAGCATAACAAAAATCAGCACGCCAATTACCACAAAGACACCCGCAAAAGTAAAAATGTCAATAACTTTTTCATTATTTTCCAGTTTTTTCTGAACCAATCCGATAACGATAATCAGCAGTGTAGACACAGTAAATCCTACAAGTACATCCTGAGGTGTATGAACACCAAGAAAATTCCTTGAAAAACCTGTCAAAGCAATCAATATACCACAAAGTACAGCAAGCCATTTTCGTTGTTTTCGTTGCCATACCAATGTTGTACCGTAATTGATAGTAGCAACTGTGGTATGTCCGCTGGGAAAAGAATAACCCGTAGCGGCGGTTTTGGAATCTCCAGCAGGATTAATCAGGTCGGAACGAATCCACGGACGGTAAGCACAGACAATCAGTTTGAGCAGACCGTTGAGAATTTCTCCGCACCAGACTGTTGTCATAAAGCGATAGCCCCACTTTTTGCTGACACCCCAGAAAACGATGTACCCTAAGAACGGCAGGACATCTACGGCAAATTTTGAAAGAGCATTAAAGAACTCATCAAAGATACCTCCTGTAGCTTCACGCAGGTTTTGCAGGAACAATAGATACTGAATATCAAAATCCATTGATAAACCTCCTTAATTAAAACAGTATTTTTATGTTATGCTCCGTATGATAACCGTTTTTAATATTTTAAATTCTAACACAAAGGGTTGAATTTGTACAGCACAAATTCAATCCTTATCATTGTTTTTTTTTTGTTATTAACTCAGGTTTGTCATTTGAAAGATTTCTCGTCGCTTACGCTCCTCGAAATGACAGGCGGTGTTATTCCGAACGCTCTCTCTGTCATTCCGAACGCTCTCTCTGTCATTCCGAACGGAGTG
>CACYDZ010000240.1 GCA_902773265.1 uncultured Ruminococcus sp. | reverse complement strand
AATCTCATCAATATGAAAAAATCACTGGCACTGGCAAAAGTCGGCTATGAACTCATGGATAAAAAAAGAAATATCCTTATCAGAGAAATGATGGCTCTTATCGACAAGGCTAACGAAATTCAGGGGAAAATTGATGACGCTTACAGCGAAGCCTATCTCAGTTTACAGACCGCCAACATTACTATCGGCTTCAACCATGCCAGAGCAGAAACTATCCCTGTCGAAAATACTTTACAGCTTTCGTCAAGAAGTGTCATGGGTGTGGAAATTCCCATCGTTGCCATTGACTGCGATGATACAAAAATTTCTCTGGAATACGGTATGTACGAATCCAATAATGTTCTGGATAATGCAAGATTTAAGTTTGTACAAGTCAAGAAACTTACCGCAACCCTCGCCGAAATCGAAAACAGTGTCTACCGTCTGGCTGTCGCTATCAAGACAACACAACGACGGGCTAATGCTCTCAAAAATATTATGATTCCCCGTTTTGAAGAAGATGTCAAAACCATTACTGACGCTCTTGACGAAATGGATAGAGAAGAATTTTCCAGAATGAAAGTCATCAAAGCACAAAAACAAAATAAAATTCTCCTCCAGAAAAGATTACACAATCATTCCTGAAAAAAACCTCTCCGAACCGTAAACAGTTTGGAGAGGTTTTTTATTCAACGGTAAAAATTATTTCATATTCTTTTCGTAGCTTTCAATCATTCTCTTTACCATCTGTCCGCCTACCGAACCTGCCTGACGGGAAGTAAGGTCGCCGTTATAACCCTGTTTGAGATTTACGCCGACTTCACTGGCACATTCCATTTTAAATCTTTCCATAGCTTCTTTTGCTTCGGGAATATTAATCTGATTGTTATTTGATGACATAATAAAAATCTCCTTTAATAAATACTATTTAAAAAATGGTAAACTGCTTATTAACAACAACCGAATTGTCTTTCGTGATGTTGTACTATTATTATGTTCTTAAAGATTTTTATTATCAGTGGTAATTTATGCAAATTTTTCGTTTTGATTAGAGTTGTCAAAATTTGCGTAGGCAAATTTTGGATTTTTGTAGGAAGTTAAAGGGCAAAGCCCTTTAACTTCCCACAAAGGGGTTTCACTCCTTGACCTCACCACTTTTGAAAAAGTGGACAAAACTTTTAATTGTGTAAGCTAACACTTCTTTTTAGTAAAAAGCCCATTCACGCCATCGCTATCAAAACGGAAGTCAAAAGTTGTTTATTTGTACCAAAGACCCACATCAGTTTCACTTTGATTTCAATTCCTTTGCACCGAGCAAAGTTTCACTTTTTGCAAAAGCCGATGTTGATTTTTTGTTTCTGACCATTTATTCTATGCGTTGGTCTATTGAGGTCGCTTATTACGAGCAAAAGAACTTCTGGGCTTTGGGAAACTATATGCTCCGGAACAAAATCGGTATTGAAAGATTGACAAATTTGCTGACACTTTTGTATTCTTTCAATACCGTACTGCCTTTTTATGATAAAACATTTTCTGCTTTATCACACAACAGTTCTTAGCAATTACGCTTTGTTATCGGTATGACTGTCTGGCGTGAATTATTTTTAACCACTTTCGAGACTAACTGCATATCCTCAAAAAATGTATTCTCTTTTGATTTTTTCGGTTTATAGGCACTTTTACTTTTTTAATACTTGGAAACTGGTGTTTCCCTAATAATCAGCCGAAAATTATTTTTTTCTTTTGTCAAAACTAGGATTAAACGCATAGAAGTTTTTGCTGTCAAGTTTGTCGGTCAAAAGTCGTAGGCTTTCGCCAAATCTTTGGTAATGAACAACTTCTCTTGCTCGTAAAAAGCGGATTGGTTCAATAACATCAGGGTCATCACAAAAACGCAATATGTTATCGTAGGTGGTTCTGGCTTTTTGTTCTGCCGCCAAATCCTCGTGCAAATCTGTTATGGGGTCGCCTTTACTCTGCATAGAAAAAGCATTGTATGGTACTCCGCTTGCACTTGACGGATAAATTCCTGTGGTATGGTCAACAAAGTAATCCTGAAATCCGGCTTTTTCAATCTGTTCGGGTGTCAGGTTACAGGTAAGCTGATAAATAATCGTACCAACCATTTCCAGGTGAGCCAGTTCTT
>CACYDZ010000239.1 GCA_902773265.1 uncultured Ruminococcus sp. | reverse complement strand
TTGCCCTTAAAAATCCCATCAGGGGCGTTGCCCCTGAACCCCACAAGCCTTTGAAAAGGCTTGACCGAAACTTTTAATTGTCACAGCCCAACTTTTGATAAACAGTCCGAACGAAGTGAGCCATAAAAGTTTTTGACCCACTTTTTTCAAAAAGTGGGCGGATTCCAAAGGCGGAGCCTTTGGGCGGGATTTTAAAGGGTGGCAACCCTTTAACAAAAAAATTTGAAAAAAACACTTGCAATTTTGATTTATATGTGTTACAATAAAAAAGCTGGATTGATAAGAATGCTGATATAGCTCAGGAGGTAGAGCGCAGTCTTGGTAAGGCTGAGGTCACGGGTTCAAATCCCGTTATCAGCTCCAGAAAAAAACCGCCTTTTAAAAGGCGGTTTTTTTGTGTTATTATCCGTCTATCTGTACATTGTATTCCTTGAGCCAGAAATTAATCTGCAACAGGTATGCCAGAATCTGAGGAGCTTTCATCAGCTGTCCGTACCACGGCGAACTGATTTTTTCAGGATTTTCCATAATATTTCTTACGGCATTTTCATCAAGAAATTGCGTGACAGGGTCTTTATCGGAAAGGACTTTATCCATAGCGTCTGATACCAGACGGAAATACAAAGGGTTATGCGTCTTAGGGTAAGGACTTTTTTTCCGCCAGACAATTTCATCAGGCAGAATACCTTCCATAGCTTTTCGGACAATGCCCTTTTCACGGTTGTCGAAAGCCTTGATTTCCCACGGCATATTGTACGCATATTCCACAATACGGTAATCACAGAACGGCACTCTGACTTCCAGACCGTTATACATACTGCAACGGTCTTTTCTGTCCAGTAAGCCCTGCATGAACCAGTTGAAATTCAGTACGAACATTTCTTTCATACGCTTTTCTTTTCGGCTTTCTTCGGGGAGAGTGTCTACGCTTTTTACGGTGGAAAGATATTTTTCCCTGACATATTCTTCTCCATGTGGGAGCAGTCCCTTTTTCAGAACGCTTCTACGGATATCCGTACTTCTTGACCATGGGAAACATTCTTCAAATAAAATGGCTTCATTATGATACCACGGATATCCCCCAAAAATTTCATCAGCACATTCTCCTGAAAGTGCCACCGTAAAATCCTGTTTTACCGCACGACAAAATAACAGTAAGGAAGAATCCACATCTGTCATGGCGGGCAAATCCCGTGCCTTTACACTGTCATAGAGTGCATGATAGACGCTGGCATTATCAAGAATAATATTATGATGGTCGGTATCAGCATATTGGCTCATCATACCAATATATTCGCTGTCGGCAGTGGGTTGAAAAAGACTTTTCTGAAAATATTTAGCATTGTCTGTATAGTCAACAGAATAGGTATTCAGTCTGCCTTTGCTGTTACGCTGAAAATACTTTGAGGCTGTATGGGTAATGATACTGGAATCCAGCCCTCCCGACAAAAATGTACACAATGGTACATCAGAAACCAACTGTCGTTCAATAGCGTCCTGAATGAGCCAGCGTAAATATTCTACTGTCTGTGACGGTGTATGAATATGCGGTTGTGCTTTGAGGGTGAAGTAGCGTTTTTTACGGAATGTACCGTCCTGCCATATACCGTATTCTCCGGGCAAAAGTTCACGGACATTTTTGAAAATACCCTGTCCGCCACTGCGTCCCGGCCCTATAAAGAAAATATCATTCAGTCCCTGTTCATCAACCACTGCCCGTACTTTCGGACATTGTAACAGTGTTTTTATTTCTGAAGCAAACAGAAATCCGTCCGGATATTCATAATAAAAAAACGGTTTGACACCTATTCTGTCCCTTGCTGTAAATAATTTTCTGCTGTTGTGTTCATAGACCGCAAACGCAAAAATACCGTTGAGTTTTTCTACACAATTTTCTTTCCAGCAAATATAGGCTTTGAGTAAAACTTCTGTATCAGAATGTGAAATAAAATGATAATTTTGTTTCAGTAATTCATTACGGATTTCATCAGTGTTATACAGTTCGCCGTTATAGACAATCGTATAGGTTTCGTCTGCGATGGTTACGCTCATAGGTTGCTGACCGCCCTCAGGGTCGATAACCGTAAGACGGCGGTGCATAAGACATATATCATTATTCCTGCCGAAAAAAATACCTTTTTCATCAGGGCCTCTTTTTTCCAGTGTGGCTATCATATGCTTGATAACCGTTTTCTGTTCGCTGAGGTCTGTATATTTGTCGAGCCAGCCTGCTATACCGCACATACATTAACCGCCTTTCTTATTCAAAGTACTATGATTATGATATGCAGTCTGCCCTGAAAAGTTTCTGTTATGTGGGAATTTATGTGTTAAGGCTTTGCTCTTAACAATCCTGCAAACTTTCCGGTTTCACTCCGTTCGGAAAATTCTTTTTATACGGTGGGAAAGTCTGAAAAAATGGGGGCGTAGCGGACGGAAAAAACACCATATACGGGAATACAGTCTGAATCTGAACGAATTACAGGAAATTATTTTCTGCTTGCGTCTGAAATTCTGAACGACAGCGATAATTTGTGAAGAATGAATGATTTCCGTCCATGTCTGACTGTCGCCGTTGATGAGAAACTGACTGTCAGGAAGTTTCTTGATGATACGGTGCAGAACGGGTTTACCGTCTTTTCTGACAAACAGGACGATATCGTATTTTCGGGGTATGTTTGTTTTAGGTGATACAAGATTTACAGTGTCACGGTTGCCATAGAGGGTAGGGGTCATGCTTGTACCCGTGACGATGAGTGGAAATATACCGCCGTTCCGGGTGATTTCTTCAAGCAGCGGTAAAAATTCTTCGGAAGACAGTTGTTTTTTCATATTTCATCAGTCCTTATACCTCTATTTTATCATAATTCTGAAAATAATTTCAAGATTTGTCTTGACCTTACGGCAGATATTTTATAAAATATTGCTTGAAACCAAAAAGAAAGGTTGTTTTGATATGGCAGAAGTAAAAGCGTATAAAGGATTAAGGTTTAACTGTGAAAAAGCAGGGGATATCAGTGAACTGGTATGTCCGCCGTATGACATTATCAGTGACGAACAGAGAGAAGAATATATAAAGAACAATCCGTATAATATTATCCGTCTGGAATTGCCCAAGGGAGAGGACAGATACAACAAAGCCGCTGAAATTCTGAATGAATGGCTGAAAGACAATATTCTGTTTGAAGAAGATGAGCCATCAATTTATATTTACGAAGAAGAATTTACCGCATATGGTGAAAGAAAGTGTATCAAAGGTATTATCGGCAGAGTAAAACTGGAAGAGTTCAGTAAAGGAATTATCCTGCCACATGAATTTACACTTTCCAAAGCCAAAGAGGACAGACTGAATCTGATGAAAGCCACAAATTGTAATTTCAGTCAGATATATGCACTCTACATGGACGGCGATAAGAATACTGTCGGCAAAATTGATGAACTTTCCAAAGGTACACCCGACATTCAGCTTACTGACGGTGAGGGCGTTGTACATAGAATGTGGATTGTCAAAGACAAAAACGCTATTGATGAAATCTGCGGAGATTTTGATGACAGAAAATTATATATTGCAGACGGTCATCACAGATATGAAACAGCTTTGAACTATCGTAATTATTTAAGGGAAAAAGGTCTTGCCAAAGAAGGTGACGCTTGCGACTATCAGATGATAATGCTGGTAAATATGGAACATGAAGGACTTGTTGTATTTCCGACACACCGTCTGGTGCGTGACCTTGACAGTTTTGATGCTGAAAAAGTTCTGAAAGAATGTGAAAAATACTTTGATATTACGGAATATAATGATATTACCACCGCCGAAAGTCATCTGATGGAACTTTATAAAGACGGTAAGAAAGCCTATGCGTTCTATACAGGCGATAAAAAATATCATATGCTGGTACTCAAAGATACGGATATCCTTAAACAACTGTTGCCGAATGTCAGTGAGGCTACCCGGAATTTAGATGTTACTGTCCTCCACACACTTATTCTGGAAAAGATTTTCGGTATTGACGCAGAAAATATGGCTAAACAAATCAATCTCACTTATACCAAAATCTTTGATGAAGCGATATCCTCCGTCGACAGCGGAAAGTCACAGTGTGCCTTTATTCTCAATCCGACAAGAGTTTCTGAAATCCGTGATGTTGCCTCTAATGGAGAAAAAATGCCGCAGAAATCCACTTATTTCTATCCTAAAATGATTACAGGTATGGTAATGAACCGTCTGACAGACTAAAAGAGGTATTCTTTATGGGAATGATAGGTTATTATTTTCGGGCTGAAGATGATGATGTAGAGAAAATCCGTGAAAACGGAACGGAAGATTACTTTTTTGAATTTGTCAACACCCTTGATGAAGAATGTACACTCGATATTGACAAGACATGGCATATACTGCATTTTATCTTCAACGGCAATTCGTGGGGAAATCGTGAAAGCGTTTTCAAAAACTGTGTTCTGGGTGAGGACATTATCGTACAAGAAGAATTTCCTGTTTCCAAGATAAGCCCTGATGAAGTCAAAACTATTTCAAAAGCGTTACAGCCTATTGACGAAAATACTCTGAAAGAACGGTTTGATATAGAAGAATTGCTTGCCAACGATATCTACCCTGTTATGGACGGCGAAGATGAAGAAGAATTGTTTGATTATGTGAGTGGTTATTTTAAGGATTGGAAAAACTTTTTTCAAAAAGCTGCTCTGGAAAATCAAGCTGTCGTTTTTTATCTTTCGTAAAACGAAAAAGACCGTTGACTTTTTGGGATAGCGTGTTATAATAAATTCGGAACAATAAAAGAGAACAGTAAGTTTCGAGGCAGGGTGAAATTCCCTATCGGCGGTAAAGTCCGCAAGCGTAAGCAGATTTGGTGCAATTCCAGAACCGACGGTTACAGTCCGGAAGAAAGAAACTTTAATATCAGGAAGTTTAAACCGCAGTGCCTCATTTTGAAAGCATTGCGGTTTGTTATTTGTCGGGGAATTTCTCTTGTTTGAAAAAAGGTGGACGAAAAACTTTTCTTAGCAGAAAATTCCGAACGAAGTGAACCGGAAAAGTTTTTGTCAAACTTTTTTCAAAAAGTTTGTGGGGTGCGGGGGCAAAGCCCCGCTGGGATTGTTAAGGGCAACGCCCTTAACAGGAAAGGAGCGTTTGCAATGAATTTCACAGAAAAAGATTGCTTCTATATGGAACACGCTTTGATGCTTGCCGAAAAGGGTAAGGGTTTTACTTCACCTAACCCTATGGTGGGAGCAGTCATTGTCAAGGACGGCAGAATTATCGGAGAGGGTTATCACAAAAAATACGGTGACTGGCACGCTGAAGTCAATGCGTTCAATAACGCTGCCGAAGATGTAGAGGGAGCGACAATGTATGTTACGCTTGAACCTTGCAGTCACACGGGAAAAACACCGCCTTGTGCCGACAAAATCATTGAAAAGAAAATCGGGCGTGTGGTTATCGGAGCAACAGACCCTAATCCTTTAGTCAGTGGCAGGGGTATACAGAAATTACAGAATGCAGGTATAAAAGTTAGTACCGGTTTACTGGCCGACAAAAGTATTCGGCTTAATGAAGTCTTTATGAAATATATTGTGCAGAAAAGACCGTTTGTTTTATATAAATCGGCGACTACTCTTGACGGTAAAATCGCCACTGTGACAGGTAAATCTCAATGGATTTCCTGTGAAAATTCCAGAAACGAAACCCATTTACTAAGACATTATATGAGTAGTATTATGGTAGGTATCAATACAGTCATGGCAGATAATCCTATGCTGAATTGTCGCATTGAGGGTCTGACTTCTCCTGTGCGGATTGTAGTAGATTCATTGTTGAGAATTTCTCCCGACTGTAAAATTGTACAGAGTGCAAAAGATTATCGCACCATCGTTGCCACTTTGCAGAACAATGACAGTATCAAAGCCAACAGACTTAAACAAATGGGTGTGGAAATTGTTACGGTAAGAGAATACAAAGGTCGGGTTGATTTGAATGCCCTGATGGATATTCTTGGAGAAATGGGCATCGACAGTGTTCTGATTGAGGGTGGTGGTACACTGGCTTTTGGCTGTTTTCAGCAAGGGATAGTGGATAAGGTCATGTATTATATTGCCCCGAAAATTTTCGGGGGGACAGTCGCCAAAACCTCTGTTGAGGGTGATGGTTTCCGAGAAATTTCAGGTTGTGTTACGCTGAAAGATATTTCAGTAAAAATGCTTGATGGTGATATCTGTGTTACCGCCTATGTAGATAAGGAGTAAAATTGTGTTTACGGGAATTATTGAAGAAACAGGAACTATCCGACAGATA
>CACYDZ010000238.1 GCA_902773265.1 uncultured Ruminococcus sp. | reverse complement strand
TGCCCTTTAAAATCCCACAAGGGGACTTTGTCCCCTTGACCCCTACCACTTTTGAAAAAGTGGACAAAACTTTTAATTGTCATAGCTGAATTTGTGATAAACATTCCGAACGAAGTGAGCCTTGAAAGTTTTTTTGCCTACTTTTTTTTCAAAAAAAGTAGGTTTGAAAAAAGTTGACAAAAACTTTTAATTGTCATAGCTGAATTTGTGATAAACATTCCGAACGAAGTGAGCCATAAAAGTTTTTTTGCCTACTTTTTTTCAAAAAAAGTAGGTTTGAAAAAGTTGACAAAAACTTTCAGTTGTCACAGCTTTATGAGGAGGGTTACAATGAAGATTGCGATAATATGGGTCACGCATAACGGAAAAAAGACAGCAAGGCGAATTTCCGAAAACAACCAAAATGACAAATTACAATTTACACCTTATGAACTCAAAAATGCGGATATGCCGATACTGTTTAAGGAGTATGAGGGAATAATTTTCGTATGTGCGTGTGGGATAGCGGTGAGAAAGACAGCACCACATATCCGTTCTAAAGTGACAGACCCTGCGGTAATTGTGATTGACGAACAGGGAACATTTGTGATTTCGCTGTTGTCGGGACACTTAGGAGGGGCAAATATTCTTACAAAGGAAATTGCCGAAAGTATAGGGGCGATACCCGTCATCACGACAGCTACAGACATAGGAAAGAAGTTTTCACCCGACAGCTTTGCCAGAGCCAACAATTTAACAGTTCTTGAAATGGATATTGCCAAAGAAATTGCCTTGCGAATGGTTGACGGCGGAAAAATTGCCTTATACAGTGACTATCCGTACAGTAACCGTCCCGAAAAATTTTTTGACGATACTTTAACCGATATGGGTATCTGTATTTCATCAGACAGCGACAAATCCCCTTTTGTCAGGACTTTACATCTTATTCCGAAAAATATTGTGGTTGGTGTAGGGTGTAAGAAAAATACCTTGTCTGATAATTTTGAAAGTTTTATTTTGCAGAAACTTTCCGAATATAATGTACTGTTGTCACGGGTAGGTGAGGTAGTATCGATTGACCTGAAGCGAAACGAAAGGGCTTTACAGGAATTTTCAAAGAAGTACAGAATACCCTTGAAATTTTACAGTGCAGAGGAATTACAGAAAGTAAAAGGCACTTTCGGGCATTCCGAATTTGTTCTGAAAACAACGGGGGTTGACAATGTATGTGAAAGAAGTGCATTATACTATGGGGGGAAGTTGTTGATTGCCAAACAGTGCGGAAATGGAGTAACGATTGCTGTAGCGGAAAAAGATGTCACGATTGATTTTGAAAGGAATATTTTATGAAATTATATATAGTCGGATTTGGTGCGGGGAGATTTGAGGGAATGACCTTACAGGCAAAATCTGTTTTAGAAAAGTGTGAAGTGATAGTGGGATATACGGTATATGTGGACTTGCTGAAAGAACATTTTCCGGACAAGATATTTCTGACAACACCTATGAAAAAGGAAGTTGAAAGGGTAAGGCTTGCCTTTGAACAGGCACAAAGCAAAAAACAGACAGCATTGGTATGCAGTGGAGATAGTGGGGTATACGGAATGTCGGGATTAGCCTTACAGATAGGGGAAGAATATGCTGATGTAGAGGTGGAAATTATTTCCGGTGTGACAGCTTGTCTTAGCGGAGGGGCAGTACTGGGTTCACCGCTGACGCATGATTTTGCGGTTATCAGCCTTTCTGACCTTATGACACCGCTTGAAAAAATCCATAAAAGAATTGAATATGCCAGTCTGTCAGACTTTGTGATAGTGCTGTACAATCCATCATCGAAAAAGCGGAAAGATTATTTAAGACAGGCTTGTGAGATTATGCTGAAATACAAATCTCCCGAAACGGTCTGCGGATATGTGAAAAATATTGGTCGTGAGGGGGAAGAAAGTCATTTGCTGACGCTTTCGGCATTACAGCATACACAAGTGGATATGTTCACAACCGTCTTTATCGGCAACAGCGAAACGAAAATCATTAACGGAAAAATGGTGACACCAAGAGGGTATAAAGATGTGTGATATTTTGATTTTCGGCGGAACGACAGAGGGCAGAGAACTGGCAGAATTTTGCGAAAAAGAAAAAATCAGTGTATTTGTCAGTGTAGCGACAGATTACGGTGAAACCGTACTGACAAAATCCGCTTATATCAAGGTCATCAAAGGAAGAATGTCGGCGGAAGATATGGAAAATTTCATCACACAACACCACATTCAGATGGTTATAGATGCAACACACCCTTATGCAGTGGAAGTCACCAAAAATATACAGTCAGTGTGTAAAAGGCTGTCCGTTGAAAATATACGGGTATGCCGTGAAAATGATACGGTTGACAATTATGCCGAATTTTTTCCCGACAAGAAAACAGTGATTGATTATCTGAACACCAAAGACGGCAATATTTTTCTGACCACAGGCAGTAAGGAAGCAGAAATTTTCACAAAAATTCATCGCTATCAGGACAGATGTCTTATCCGTATTTTGCCGTATGAAGAAAATATACAGTATTGTCGGAATTTAGGCTTTAAAAATATTATTGCCGAAAATCCCCCCTTTTCGGCAGAAGACAATATAAAACTTATTCACAGATATAATATTGCCTTTCTTGTCACCAAAGACAGCGGTAAAACAGGCGGTTTCGACAGTAAATTACAGTCTGCCAAAGAATGTGATATAGAATTTTTGGTTATCTGCCGTCCGAAAGACAGCGGATTGTCTTTGGAAACGGTAAAAAACAGACTATGGGAGAAATATCATGAGTAAAAAAATTTATATCATCGCCACAGGAATGAATGGCTGTAATACCATGACAAAACAGGCACTGGATAAACTTCAGGAATGTGAACTGTTTATCGGGGCAAAAAGAATAGTAGCTTTATTTTCGGATTTAGAAAAGGAAAGTCTGATTTCCTATCGGTATGACGAAATCTGTGAAAAAATTCATAAATCTGCCTGTACGAAAATAGGCATATTGGTGTCGGGTGACTGCGGATTTTTCAGCATGGCGGAAAAACTTGTCACAATGCTTGAACAATATGATGTGGAAATCATCTGCGGAATATCATCACCTGTATATTTCTGTTCAAAGTTGAAAATGAAGTGGTCAGATATGGCGTTCATCAGTCTGCACGGCAGAAAGGCGAATATCATACGCCATATTGCCCGAAATAAAAAGACCTTTTTCCTTTTGGGCGGTGAAATCAAAGCTGAACATATCTGTAAAATGATGTGTGATTACGGCATGGGAGATTTAGAGGTTCACATCGGAGAAAATCTTGCTATGGATAACGAAAGGATTTTGTCGGATACTGCCCGAAATCTTCAGAATATTCATACTTCTGTATTATGTGTGATGATTGCCGAAAACCCACATCATGAAACTTATCTCAAGACCAACATTCCCGACAGGGAATTTATCCGTGACAGAATTCCTATGACAAAAGCGGAAATCAGAAATATATGTGTTTCAAAGTTCAGCATAGAAAGTGATGATATCTGTTGGGATATTGGCTGCGGAACGGGTTCAGTGGCGGTAGAAATGGCGATGCGTTGTTTTAACGGGACAGTCTGTGCGGTAGACAAAAATGAACGGGCATTCCGTCTTACCGAACAGAACAAGTATCGTTTTCAATGTGATAACATCGAAATATTTTTGGGAGAAGCAACAGAAATCATACCCACACTCCCTATGCCCGACTGCGTGTTTATTGGGGGTTCATCAGGAAAGCTGAAAGAAATTATCCGTATGGTTTCAGAGAAAAACCCATTTGTCAGGATAGTTGTTACAGCTGTATCGTTGGAAACGCTTTCTCAAAGTATAACCGCCTTTGAAAAACTCGGTATGAATACAGAAATTACACAGATTGCCGTTACCCGTACAAAAAAAATCGGCACTCATACTATGCTGAATGCCGAAAATCCGATTTTTTTAATTTGTCGTGTGTAATTGTCATTAACAACCTGTAGCTGTGACAATTAAAAGTTTCGGTCAAGCCTTTTCAAAGGCTTGTGGGGTCGAGGGGCAACGCCCCTCGTGGGATTTTTAAGGGCAAAGCC
>CACYDZ010000237.1 GCA_902773265.1 uncultured Ruminococcus sp. | reverse complement strand
GACAGGTATTCATAATTTTTTCGGGTTTGCGGATATGTCAGAAACATTTTTGATTTATTTTCTGATTGGTGCAGGGGTAAGTACAGGGATTTTCGTAGCGGTTACTTTTCTACGGAAAAATCTGCTTGACAGACTGATGAAAAAAGTCAAAAGTTTCCATTCGTAAAATCAAAAGGTCATCGCTTAATTTCAGGCGATGACCTTTTTCCGTTTGTTATTTGAGAATACCTTTATTATCGTAATAATTATAATCCGCAGTATCTAAATGTTCTTCTTTTTGAAGATTATCCTCACTCATTTTAAACAGACCACTGCCGACAGTATAATTATGGTTCATATTTCTTCTTGCCACCACAACGATTATCACATAGATAACGACAAATAAAGCAATACCGCCTATCAATGACATAACCAAAGTCACCTGTACCTTTCATTATACAAACCAATTACACATTTTTTTGATACGGATTTTCTATCATACAGATTATATTACATTCATCAGAGAAAGTCAAGAACAAGTATAGCGTTAAAAATTGATTTGTTGCATTGTATTTTTTATGAAAAGAGACTATAATGAAATCAGATTATTATTGTTTTATAAATATGGAGATGAATAAATGTCAGAAATAAGATTAAGTCCTTTGCAGTTTGAGGACAGAGAACAGTTTATTACAGATAATCAGAAGGCTTTCAATTACGGAGCATTAGAAGAGTTCGGACTGCGTGACGACCATTTTGAGGAAGATGGAGAGATTATCTCGAGAAAGACGATTGAACAATGTATTGACAGTGGTATAGCTTACCGTATTTTGTGCGATGGTAAGAAAGCAGGCGGTGTTGTGCTGAATATCAATGGAGAACACGGAAAACTTTCTTTATTATTTGTATCGCCCCATAAACATAGTAAGGGAATAGGTTATCGTGCATGGTGTGAAGTAGAAAAATTGTACCCGACAGTGAAAGTATGGGAAACATTTACACCTTATTTTGAACAGCGAAACATTCATTTTTATGTCAATCGTTGTGGATTTCACATTGTGGAATTTTATAACCCTCATCATCCTGACTCAAAAGGTTTTGATAATAATGAAAATGATAATATTCATGAAGGAATGTTCAGGTTTGAGAAAAGAATGAAAGAGTATTCAGATTGTTTATCGGAGTGTCATCTATGACAATAAAAAGTTTTTGTCGAACTTTTTTCAAAAAGTTTGTGGGGTCAAGGGGTGAAACCCCTTGTGGGATTTTAAAGGGCGAAGCCCTTTAATCAGTTAAAAGCTCAATAAAACAGTCGGTGAAAATCAATTTTTCGCCGACTGTTTACTGATTATGGTTTAACAGAATTTTCGTTGACAGGAAATGTAAAATAAGTGTCTGTGAACGGTTCATTTTCCAGAGTAAAATGCCACTGTTCTTTGACAAGCAGTTTGAAACCGTGAGCAAGCATTGTTCCTTTGAGTATCATATGGTTATTGTATTGTTCTTTGGATAATTATTTCAATCGCTCAGACAAAAAATTTTTCAAAAAGGATTGACAAACCATCAGTTGTATGATATATTATATTCATAACAAGTTAATTACTTATATAATTAACTTTGTGAATTACTATTAGGTTCAATAAAGGAGCTTTCATTATGAAAAAGACTGTAAAAACAAAAATCATTGCGACTGTACTTTCAGCAATTACGCTTGTTTCGGCAATGGGTGTGGCAGGCTGCAACAAAAATACCGCAAAAGATACACCAAAAAATCAGACAAGCACATCTTCAACCCAAAAAGACGCTTCTTCTGTTGCCCAGACTTCAGACAGTACTTCTCCATCTGATACCAACAACCAACAACCTTCAACGGCTAAACTGGAATACTGGACAGAGGGTTCAGAAACAGCAAAATCCATAGAAGATTATGTCAGAACAGTGACTGACCCTAATTCTGAAAAGTTCATTCCCGTTGAAGAAAGAATTGTTGTATCTGACCTTGACGGTACGCTGATTGGCGAACTTTTCCCCGCATATTTTGATTACTGTATGTTTGTACACAGGGCATTGTATGATGAGAATTACAACGCTCCCGAAGATATGAAAGAATTTGCTCATGAACTGGAAGAATCTTTCAAAACAAGAACACTTCCCAAAGGTTCAGAAACAATCCATGCCAAATATGCGGCACTGGCTTACAAAGATATGACCATTGATGAACTGAAAGAATATACTTTCAAATTTATGGAATCTGATGCAGAAGGCTTTACCAATCTCAAAAGAGGTGAAGCGTATTACAAGCCGATGAAATCACTGGTAGACTATCTCAGAGCCAATGATTTTACAGTATATATTTGCAGTGGTACAGACAGAACACTTGTCCGTGCTTTGGTAGAGAAAATGTTCGACATTCCTGCCAATAATGTTATTGGTACAGATACTACTATGGTTGCCAGCGGTCAGGGAGATACAGACGGTCTTGAATATGTTTATCAGCCTGATGACAAGGTAATCTTCGGCGGTGAGTTCATTACCAAAAATCTGAAAATGAACAAGGTTGCCGTTATTGAACAGGAAATTGGTATTGTTCCTGTGTTGGCACTCGGCAACAGTTCAGGGGATTTATCTATGGCACAGTATACTGTACAGAATGATAAATATGAAGGTCGTGCGTATATTCTGCTTTGTGACGATACCGAAAGAGAATATGGTAAGCCTGATTCCGCAAAATCCCTGAAAGAAACCTGTGACAAAAATGGTTTCTATACGGTTTCGATGAAGAACGACTTTGCTACGATTTATGGCGATAATGTTACTCTGGATAATTCTAAAGCAGAAGAAGAACTTCCGCTTGCTGCCTGAATAATTTAAGAGTTTTGCCTTTAAAAATTCCATGAAGGGCTTTGCCCCTCAACCCCATGAACTTAAAAAAGTTATGGCTTGCTTAGTTACAGTTCAGCTATGACAACAGAAAGTTTTTAACGGACTTTTGGGGGAAAGTTCGTGGGGTCAAGGGGTGAAACCCCTTTTGGGGTTTTTAGGGGCAAAGCCCTTTAACCGGCTAAAAACGCAAACAAAATTTGTTTACGCAAATTTTGACATAATTCCTCAAAGTAAGATTTCTCATTGCACTCACAATGATACTCTTAATTTAATGACATTTGGGGAGTATGTCGCCCAAAAAAGTTTGCAAAAGGACTTGACGAAAGGAAGAATATATGATATAGTAAATACACCTCAAAAGAGGCTTATTTTTTTGTACCTGTTTTGAGGGAGGCTAAAATTACCGCAATATCGGAGGTGCCGTCAGAATGAGAGTAAAAATAACATTAGCTTGTACAGAATGTAAACAGCGTAATTACAATACGATGAAGAACAAGAAAAATGACCCCGAAAGACTTAAAATGAAAAAGCATTGCAGATTCTGTAACAAACATACTGTTCATCAGGAAACTAAATAATCACGGAGGTAGAAAAGTTATGGCTGAAAAAGAAGTCGGTGCAAAAGCGGAACAGAAAGCAAAAGACACCAAAAAGACTGACAATAAGAAAAACAAAAAGCCTAATGTTTTTTCCACAATAGCCAAATACTTTCGTGAGTGTAAGGCAGAAATCAAGAAAATCACATGGCCGACCCCAAAATCCGTATTTAAAAACTGTGGGATTGTATTGGTGATTATTATTGTGATGGGATTACTGATTTTTGGTCTTGACAGGGGACTTTTTGCTTTGCTTAATCTCGTAATGGAAACATCGGCAGGCTAAATAGCGGAGAGGAAGATGTGTAGTGGCAGATGAGGCAAAATGGTATGTTGTACACACCTATTCAGGGTATGAGAACAAAGTCGCCTCCACATTGGAGAAAACTGTCGAAAACAGAAATCTTCAGGATGTTATTCAAGATGTCAGAATCCCTACCGAAATGGTAACGGAAATCGGAGAAAAAGGAAAAGTAAAAGAAGTTGAAAGAAAACTTTTTCCCGGATATGTATTCATCAAGATGGTTTATACTGATGAAACATGGTATGTTGTACGCAACATAAGAGGTTGTACGGGATTTGTAGGTTCATCAACGACACCGGTTCCTCTTACTGAAAAAGAAGTTGCCAAGATGGGCGTAGAGGTAAAAAGTGTTGAAGTATTGTACAGTGTCGGAGATAATGTACGCATTGTCAGTGGTCCTCTGGAGGACTTTGTAGGAACTGTACAGGAAATTTTGATTGACAAGAATATTGTCAAAGTAACGGTTTTCATGTTAGGAAGAGAAACCGTAGCAGAATTAGAACTCAGTCAGGTTCAGTTATTGTCAGACTAAAAAGTTCATGCTGATAATCTGTAAAAGTATACAGTTATTAGATAAGGGGAGGTTTCAAAAGGAAATAATCCCCTGTGGGAGGAATGTAAATCCAGAAAGCAAAACATTCCGACGATTACCACAAATGGAGGTGCAAAAATAATGGCTCAAAAGGTTGTAGGTTTTATCAAACTGCAAATCCCTGCCGGTAAAGCTACTCCGGCACCGCCTGT
>CACYDZ010000236.1 GCA_902773265.1 uncultured Ruminococcus sp. | reverse complement strand
GCCCGAATTTACGCCTGTGGAGTTAGTAGGTTACGAGGACGATGAAGCAGGAAGCCCATTGGCTTTAGACAATGGGTAGTTCACAAGTGATTGTCAAAATTTTCTTTGGCAGATTTTATTTTGAAAAAAGCCCTCAAAAATTTTTCATTGTCATAGTTACAGGTTGTTTTTTATCATTACGAATTACGCATTTTAGAAAATAATAAGCTATACTTATCAACAGGGATTTGACAATGTGAAAATTCCTGTTGATAATAATTTAGGGAGGGAAATTTTTATGACTGAAAATTTAGCTATACTGGGGTCTACGGGGTCTATCGGAACGCAGGCTTTAGATGTGGTAAGAAAACTGGGGATTTCCGTTTCTGCTCTCACTGCGTCCAGAAATGTGGAACTGATGGAAAATCAGGTCAGAGAGTTCAGACCTCAACTGGCAGTCATGTTTGATGAACAGTCTGCTAAAGATTTGAAAATCAGATTAGCGGATATGCCTGTAAAAATAGAGTGCGGTATGGACGGGCTTATCAGTGCCTCGACAATACCACAAGCGGATACTGTACTGAACTCTGTTGTCGGTATGGTAGGACTTCAGCCAACACTTTCGGCAATCTACAATAAGAAAAATATCGCACTGGCTAACAAGGAAACTCTTGTGACAGGCGGTAAACTGGTGATGAATGCAGTAAAAAAATATGGTGTACATCTTTATCCTGTGGATAGTGAACATTCCGCAATTTTTCAGTGCCTGCAAGGTATGAACAACAAAAAAGAACTGAAAAAAATTCTGCTCACCGCTTCGGGAGGTCCTTTCTTCGGGAAAACAAAAAAAGACCTCCAAAGTGTTACACCGGAACAAGCGTTAAATCACCCTAACTGGAGTATGGGCAGAAAAATTACTATCGACTCCGCTACTATGATGAATAAAGGTCTGGAAGTCATTGAAGCAAAATGGCTCTTTGATGTAGATGTGGATAATATTGAAGTGGTCGTGCATAGGGAAAGTATTATTCATTCTATGGTCGAATTTACAGATAATTCTGTGATTGCTCAGCTCGGCGTTCCTGATATGCGTATTCCTATCCAGTATGCTATCACTTATCCTGCAAGAGTACCCTCTCCTGTAAAAGAGTTAAGTCTTACAGATATCGGTACGCTTACTTTTGCTAAACCTGATTTGCAGACTTTTGACTGTCTGGCTCAATGTATTCAGGCAATAAAATCCTGTGACCTCGCTCCCGTTGTGGCTAACGGTGCTAACGAAATGGCTGTGGAACTTTTCCTCAACCGCAAAATCTCATTCTTACAAATCGGAGAACTGGTTGCCAGAGCTGTACAGAATGCTGACAGTGAACCTGTCAGCTGTGTAGAGGATATCCTTCTTGCAGATAAATCTGCAAGAGAATTTGTACTTTCTTCTGTTTGAAAAAAGTATTTCCGGCGATAATTTTTATATGATTAAAGAAAGAGGCGATTGTTATACAAGTTGCTTTGTTGATAATTATTGGTATTCTGATTTTTGAGTTGATTATCTTATTTCATGAGTTCGGACATTTTATCTGTGCTAAAAAATCCAATGTGCTGGTTCATGAATTTGCGTTGGGTATGGGACCAAAAATTTTCAGCTTTCAAAAAGGCGAAACCACATATTCTTTACGCCTGTTCCCCATAGGGGGATTTTGCAGTATGGAGGGTGAGGACGGTCAAAGCGATAACCCCCGTTCTTTCGGTAAAGCAAAAGTCTGGAAAAGAATGATTATCGTTGTTGCGGGGGCAACTATGAATGTGCTTTTCGGTCTGGTACTGATGGCAATTATGCTTTGTACGCAGGATGTCCCCTATTTCGCTTCCACAACGATTGAATCTTTCCATGAAAATGCCGTTTCCTCACAGTACGGTCTAAAAGAGGGCGATACCATTATCTCTCTTGACGGCTACGCTATCTATACAGACAAAGACTTCTCTTACTCAATGGCTACTATGAAAACAGATTCCCCTGTTATCAAAGTAAAACGAAATGGAGAAACAGTCGATTTGGGAAAAGTAAAATTCGCTATGACCAAAGATGACAGTGGCAGACAGTATATTCAGCTGGATTTCTGGGTCGTTCCCATTAAAAGGACTTTCTCCTCCGTCTTTACACAGACCTTTAAACAGACTTACTCCGTTATCCGTATGATTTGGGGCAGTCTCATCGGTCTGATTACAGGACAGTTCTCTGTAAACGATGTTTCAGGTCCTATTGGTGCTGCATCTGCTATTTCTGAGGCAACTTCTGTCGGTCTGAAATCCAGCTTTAAAGACGGTCTTAGCAACCTTATCTTTATGATGATGGTCATTTCTGTCAATCTGGGTATTTTCAATATGTTGCCCTTACCTGCTCTTGACGGCGGTAGGTTTTTCTTCCTGCTGATAGAAGCTATCTTCAGGAAACCTGTTCCTGCTAAATATGAAGGACTTGTTCATACTATCGGCTTTGTTTTGCTTATGCTCTTTATGATTCTGATTTCTCTTAAAGATGTTCTCCGACTTTTCGGTATCGAATTTTAGAGTAATGGTGTATAATCAAACTGCCTCTTCCCCTTATAAAATACAAAAAGCCAACGGAAAATTTTCCGTTGGCTTTTTTTCTCTGTTAAACCTGAAAAATTTTCAGAGCAGAGATTTTTTTAACCGTCATACCATTAATCATACCCGCTAATGTACCGCCAATAATAAGATAAGGAAGATATACCCAAACAGCAGAAGTTTTCATCATAAGACAAGCAACCATGAGTTGTCCTATGTTATGGGATATTCCTCCGAGAATACTTGATGCCGCCCCTTTCAGTTTCAGAAAATTTATGGCAAAACACATTACCCCAAAACTCACCAATCCGCCACAGGCACTGTACAGCAAGGAAGATATATTCCCGAACAGTAAAGCATTAAGCAACAATCTGCCGATAAGTACATAAAACGCATCTGATTTTGAACAGGTACAGAGTGTAAAGAGAATAACAATATTTGCCAGTCCCAGTTTAATGCCCGGTATGACCATAGGAATATTCACCATAAACTCTATCCAGCTTAAAATAAATGCACTTGCGATTAAAAGAGCTATTCTTGTCAGGCGTTTTGTTTTGGAAAAATCATACGACAACATCAACCATATCAACCTCTGTTCCTTGTATTTCAATGACTGTCCGTGCAGGCAGACAAATGATATTTTCGTTTACTTTATCAATTCTGCCTTTCTGTTCGCAGATTTTGTCAGGACAGTCAGAGTGTTCAACAAACACACTGCCTCTATCAACGACAACTTTCAGACGGATATGATTTTTGCCGTCAATCATAACAACCCTTTCCTCCGCAAGCGGTAACTGACAGATAATTTTGCCGTCAACTTTAACAACAGCATAGTTTCCCTCACGCACTGATAAACGGCTCACAGCAATCCATATTCCGCATATCCCAAGCAGAATAATCAGACTTATCCAAAAAATCCGTTGTCTTTTTTCCATACGATACCTCTATGCAATAATCTGACAGCGGAAATCGTTCAGCATCTGTATATGGTCTTTCAGATTTTCAGTAATAAATATCTCCATATGACTGTTTATCAGAATAACGGCAATTTCGTTATGTGCTGAGGCAAAAATTTTCGCTTTCTCCTCCCCCATAACAAACAAAGCGGTAGACAGAGCATCACACAATGTACCGTCCTCACCAATAATCGTAACAGATAATAACCCTTTGTCAGACGGATAACCTGTTTTCGGGTCAAGAATATGCCAGTATTGTTTTCCGTCCTCGCCGATAAAATAGCGTTCGTAACCGCCTGAGGTTATCATGGCTTTATCCGACAGCGAAACCACACAGACTTCTTTTTCGGTATCTATGGGATTTTTCAACGCAACATTCCACAGACTGCCGTCGGGTTTTGTGCCGACAGTCTGTACATTTCCCCCAAGATTGATAAGGGCTGAGGTGATATTTTCCTTTCTGAAAATATCACACAATTTATCTCCCGTATACCCCTTAGCAACCGCACCTAAATCAATGGCAAAATTTTCGGGAATTTTGATTTTGTTATCTTCTAAAGCAATATTCTGATAACCTGTATTTTGGCGTAAATCATTCAAAGTTTTCTGTGTTGGGATTTTATAATTGCCTGTGGTAAACCCCCATTCTTTAAGTATGGGATAAACCGTAATATCCAGACTGCCCTCTGTTATCTCAGAAATTTCGACAGCTCTTTCTACCAGTGACATTGTATCATCAGATACAGCGGTAAATTTGCCTGTATTATGATTGATTGCAGAAATATCGCTGTTTTCGGCGGTAACACTGAAAATACTTTCCAGATATTCAATTTCGTTTTGCAGTTTCTGAGAACAATCCGAATCTTTATCGGTAAAATACTTGATATTCATATAAGTATCCATCGCAAAAATATCAAGCGTTTCTGTTTTCAAAGTATTTTCTGTTGCCTTAACAGCTGTCACTGTATTTTTTTTCTGAGAACACCCCACCGGCAAAACCATAACACCGACAATTATCAACAACACCGTAAATTTTTTCATAACCACTCTCCTCTGTTCAGTGTAAACTTACACAATGAAAAGTTTTACCACTTTGAGCTTACACAACTGAAAGTTTCGGTCAAGCCTTTTCAAAGGCTTGTAGGGTCAAGGGGCAAAGCCCCTTGTGGGATTTTTAAGGGCAAAGCCCTTAAACTCCCCAAGAAAATCCAAAATCTGCGTAAGCAGATTTTGACATAACAGACTTTCTTTAAAAATTCATTCAAGAATTTTCAAAGCAGAAACCATATCAATTTTCCGACTTTTGCGTGCGATAATCAATCCGACCGCAAGCGATACAAAAAGCGTAAGAACTGTACTTATCAATAATGACGACAGTGAAATATAACAGGACATCTCATACTCTCCGGCAAGCATTTTGATTAACAATGCCAGTGTACCGTAAGCGGTAGGTATTCCGATAAGTATTCCCAACAAGGAAAGCCATATATTCTGACTTATCAGTAAATTACCGATTTTTCTGTCATTGAAACCGATGACTTTCAGTGTTGCCATTTCCCGATAGCGTTCCGTGAAACTCATAAT
>CACYDZ010000235.1 GCA_902773265.1 uncultured Ruminococcus sp. | reverse complement strand
TTTCGTCTGCGGTAATTTCTTCCGCTTCGGTCATTTCGGTATCTTCAACACCGTTTTCGGCAAGAAGTTCGTTTTCGTCATCTGTACGCAAATTCTTATCTGTTTCGTTATTATTCACTATTACCGCCTCCTTAATTCCAACGCCTGCGTTCAAGCACTTTTATGGTGAAGAAAATGAAAAGTACAGGAATACTCAGGAAAAATATGACATCAGAAAATTTGACCATGCCCATTGTAAAATTCTCATATCGTCCCATCATTTCAATGCTGTCGATAATATTATTGACCAAATCAATATCCACCATATTCTTGAACATACTGATTGAGGTAAGCAATAAACCGGCTCCTATGGAAAGTATTGCGGCAATTACCTGACTTTCGGTCAGACTGGAAATGAAAGTATCTATTGTAATCAGTGCTGTTCCAAAAAGCAACAGTCCCAGAATGTTACTGCCAATCAGTATCCATGACGGTGTGACAAAAAAGCTGATAATCAACGCATAGATAATAAATAATACCATCAGTAAAGCATAAACCGTAACGGCTGCCAGTACTTTTCCCATGACAATCTGTAATAAATTGACAGGTGCGGTCAATAATCCTTGTTCCGTCTTTTTGTTTTTCTCTTCGCTGAATAGTTTCATCGTCAGTATGGGAATCATCATAATAATAATGGTTGTCATATTGCGGAATAAGTAAGTCATATCGGAAGTATCACGCTCAAGTACCGTTGCGACAAATAACAGTCCTGCAAAAAATGACGCTACGGCATAGACAACATACGCAATCGGTGATGTGAAATAAGCGTTCAATTCTCTTTTGTATATTGCTGACATGGTTTATCTGCCTCCCTTTCGGTTTACTGATGTTTCTCCTGCGGTAATTCTCAGGAATGCGTCCTCAAGTGATACCTCCGCATTCCTCATCATGACAATCGGACAGTCCGCTTTTGCCATAGCTCGGAAGATTGCTTTTCGGACATCATTTTCCGCTTTGGATTCGACAATATATTCCGTAAAGCCATCTATGGTACGCATAACTTTTCTTACTCTTGTTACACCATCAATACTACGCAGTGCTGTAAGTACGGTGTTATCGTTGCCGTCAATATGTAACTGTATTCTTTTCATGCCTGTGAAGTTGGTGGTGATTTCTTCTGTACTTTCGTCAGCCACAAGCTGACCGTTGTTAATGACCACGATGCGGTCACATACTGCCTGAATTTCCGAAAGCACATGGGAAGATAAAATGACTGTATGTTTCTTACCCAGTCCTCTTATCAGATTACGCATCTCAATAATCTGTTTGGGGTCAAGTCCGACAGTCGGTTCGTCAAGAATAATGACAGGCGGATTGCCGATAAGTGCCTGTGCAAAGCCCACCCTCTGACGGTAACCTTTGGAAAGGTTCTTGATTACTCTTTCATAGACATCTGTAATTTTAGTGACTTTACAGACCTCAGCAAGATGTTCTTTTCTGGGTAAAGTCACTCTTTTCAGGTCATACACAAATTCCAGATACCTTTTTACGGTCATATCCTGATATAACGGCGGTATTTCGGGCAGATAGCCGATTTTGGATTTTGCTCCTTTGGGGTCGTCCAGAATTTCACAGCCATCTATTGTGACCGTTCCTGATGTTGAAGAAAGATAGCCTGTAATAATGTTCATCGTGGTAGATTTTCCTGCACCGTTGGGACCGAGAAATCCCAGAATTTCGCCCTCGTTGACGGTAAAGCTGACATTATTGACTGCTACTTTATCGCCATACTTTTTGACAAGGTTTTTAACCTCTATCATGTGATATCGTCACTCCCTATTGATAAAATGTTTCATTAAAAGAAAAATACTTTCCATAATGATTTACTCTACTGTATTATAGATAACTTTCCTTGAAGAAACCTTGAAAATTATCAGCAATTTGCAATGATAGAAAAATAACTTATAGCTGTGACAATGAAAAGTTTTGTCCACTTTTTCAAAAGTGGTGGGGTCAAGGGGCAAAGCCCCTTGTGGGATTTTAAAGGGCAAAGCCCTT
>CACYDZ010000234.1 GCA_902773265.1 uncultured Ruminococcus sp. | reverse complement strand
TAAGGCTTTGACAGCATATCGGTCTGCGCTGGAAAAAAATTATTTTCGGATGGGGAAAAGCGATAACGCTGGCACGGCTGAAGCATTCTGTCTGCTTAACCTAAATAATGATACAATTCCGGAATTATTTGTGAGTTGCACAGTGAATGGCGGTAGAAGGGCATATATGGTTTATACCTATAAGAACGGGAAGATAGCGTATGCCGGAGCACTGTTTGGCGGTGAATCAATGACTCAGGTTCATTACTACAAAAAAGCGAAAATACTCAGAGAAGACTGGGAGCGCTGGGAGAGAAACAATAGACAGTATTGGCAGTTTAAATCGTCTATTCTAAAATCTGCGGCACAGAAAATCATTTATATGCCAAATTGGGATAGATCCAAGTCAACAACAAGCTATTATGTGGACGGAAAATCCCAAAATCTGAAAGCATACAATGCGAAGGTTAAAAAGCTGGTTGGTTCTGAAAAAGCCGTGGCCATTGATACGCTTTTGAAAAAGAACACAGCTGCCAACCGCAATAAATATATCAAAACCTCCATCGTTGAACTGAAGCTGAACAAATACTCTGCTACCCTCACAAAAGGTAAAACATTGAAATTGAAAGCTACAGTAACAGGATCATCATCAAAAGTAAAATGGAGCAGCAGCAATACAAAGGTGGCGAAGGTCAGTTCCTCGGGTAAGGTGACAGCGAAGAAAGCAGGTACTGCCACAATAACCGCCAAGGTCGGAAAGGTTACTGCGAAGTGTAAAATTACGGTTAAAACAAAGGAAACCGCAAAAGGAAAAAATGCAAAGGCTCATGCAGCGTATAAAAAGGCATTGGCTGGAAACTTTGAATTAACGAATGGTTCTTCTTTACCCGCAGATGCTTTTTATCTCTTTGACTTAAACAAAGATGGAGTTGATGAACTACTTATTCAGGTGAAATATAATTCCTTAGGGCATTGGCAATACTTTCTCTTTGTATATAATAGTGGAAAGGTTCAATGTATAGGATCTGTAGCCGAATACTTATCATCCTTGACATGGTATTCATCTACAAAAACTCTGAAAAGGGATATCATGTTATGGGGTTCGCACAGTACAAGCTACTATCAAATGTCAAAGAATGCATTGCAAACTGTTGCTGAAAAGTATGAAAATTCTGGTAGAACAACTTTTGAACTAAATGGGAAAACTGTAAATAGTTCAAAATATAATAATTTCGTAGACAATGTGCAAAAAGGAAAAGCTGTGAACCTGTCGAAGGCGACGTACACCAATAACGCTGCCAACCGCAATAAATATTGCAAGTAAATTGATAAAGCAATGTCAGGCTTTTATAGATATGATGATTTGATAATACAGAGGGGTGCAAGGTATGTATAAAAGTGATGAAAGCAGAACAACATGGAAGTGTTATATAATGGCTTTACTCCCTTTATTTGCGCTGTGCATATTATTTTCAACTACAGCGAAAGCAGATTATCCCATGTCCGGAAAAGCTGGATTTTTCGAAAATATTGTGGTCGTCCGTCCTGGTGAGACCTATGATTTGAGAACATGGTATAACCAGTTTGAAAGCGACGAGGTTGAGATTGTCAGTTCAAATAAGAAGGTAGTAAAATTTGTTAAAAACTGGTGCGATTACAACGCAACTTATGCACGTATTAAGGGTGTGAAAAGTGGAACTGCCACTTTGAAAATGAGGCAGAAACATAATCACTCAACAGTATATTCGAAATGTAAAATTATCATTGCAAACTATACCAGATATTATGGGACATGTGTCGGCGACAAAAAAACTTCATACATAAAGAATTTTCCTGTTATAACAAAGGCATCTATAATCGGAAACAAACTTACCCTGTCAGGGAAATTAATGCGATCAAAAAAGAGTTCCAAAAAAGCCGTTACTCTGAAAAACAAGAAATTTAAACTTACGTCTAAGACTATATATGGCGGTTTTGAAATAGGCGATTTAACTAAATGGTCAAAAGCGAAAATGAAACGTTTTCTAGAGCACCCGAGCTGGTTGCAGGTTTCTATTTGGGTCAGCAACGGAAAAGTACTGATGGTGGCCGTCAGCAGTTGACAAAACATTTCCCGCAAAAGTTACGGTTAAAAGAGCATTTGAAAGTTTCTCTGCAAAAGATCTTCTATGATAATGATTGGAGAGTTCATAAAACAGTGTGGTTGACAGTATCCTTCAACTACGCTAAAATGTGATACAGTTCAAAACAAATTGGAGGAATTTTGCGTGAGTGAGTTTACGAATGAAATAAAGAAACGGCGCACCTTTGC
>CACYDZ010000233.1 GCA_902773265.1 uncultured Ruminococcus sp. | reverse complement strand
TCCGAACGAAGTGAGCCGAAAAAGTTTTTGTCGAACTTTTTTCAAAAAGTTCGTGGGGTCAAGGGGTGAAACCCCTTGTGGGATTTTAAAGAGCAAAGCCTTTTAACTACTTATGATAAAATGACAAAATCCCTTTCAGGCGAAAGATGTCTGAAAAAGGGATTTTGTCATTTTGAATAAAAAGGGAGTAGCGGAGTTGAACCGCCGTTTTTCCGTTTTGCGGAACGGACTGTTCTCAAGTTGAACTATACTCCCCTGTCGGGTGACAAGTCACTTTCTTTCCTGCGGAGAAAGGTTTTAAACATAAACTACCGACACTTTCATTATAAGACATAAATAAAAAATGTCAAGGAGATTACTCATGAAAACTTGTCTGATGTGCAGAAAAAATACGATTGAACATTACGGTATCTGTAAAGAATGTGCCGAACTCAACCGCAATATGAGAGATTTGCCTTGTCATTTTGAGGGGAAAACAGCGGTTGTGACAGGCGGAAGAATAAAAATTGGTTATGCAGTATGTCTGCGACTGTTGAGAAATGGTGCTAAGGTAATCGCTGTTACACGCTATCCCAAAACCGCTATGGAACAGTATGCCGGAGAACCTGATTTTGAACAGTTCAAAGACCGTTTGTTTATTATTGGATTTGATTTGTTGAGAGTAGATTTGCTGTCGGAATTATTGTGGCAAATTCAGACAATAACCGAAAATCAGGTGGATATTCTCATCAACAATGCGGCACAGACCGTCAAAAAATCCAATGAATATTATGCTATGCTCACTACTCACGAAAATCAGTTGCTTTTGGAAAACAGTAACCATCTTGTTTTATACCAAAATCAGAATGATACAATGCATACCCTTATGTCGTTTGGTGTCGTTTGTGAATATGGAGAAACATCACTCGAAAATTCATGGGTACGAAAAGCAGAAAATATTTCTGTAAAAGAAATGCTGGAAGTTCAGTTGATTAATGTTACCGCACCTTTCTTACTGACAAGCGGTATCAGAAAAATGATGCTGCATAGTCCTTCGGAAAATAAATTTATTATCAATGTCAGTTCGGTAGAGGGAAGATTTCATACAAAACAGAAACTTGCCCGTCATGTCCATACCAATATGGCAAAAGCCTCTTTGAATATGATGACACATTCTGTTGCCTCTGATTTTGCCAAAGATAATATCTATGTCTATTCCTGTGACCCCGGTTGGGTGTCTAATCAGTTTCCGCCTGAATATGAAATCAGTAAGAATTTTCAACCTTATCTCACTTTTGAAGATGCTGCCTGCCGAATACTTTATCCCATTGTCAAAAATTCGGGCGAAAGAAAAATTACTGATTTTGGAAAGTTCTATAAGGATTACCAGATTATCGACTACTGAAGGAGGCAAATTATGGGTATTTTCGATACCTTTTTTTCTGATTATCAAAAAAAAGATAAATTGTATCAACGGACAGTTTATTCACCTGCCATAACCGTTTTTCAGAAATACAATGTTCCTAAGTTATTGCTCACCGAAAAAGAAGCAGTCAGTTTGGGTTGGTCTTTCCGTAAAAAATCAAAACATATCCGCATTACCAACTATCATGGTAAAGAAACAGATGTTATTGTTCCTGCAAAAATAGGAAACAGAAAAGTCAATGAACTTGCCAAAGAATGTTTTGCCGACAGTCATGTCAGAAGTGTAGAAATGCCTGATACCGTTACCAAATTAGGAATGAAGCTGTTTGACAGAAAAACTACCGAAAGAGTTGTTTTTTCGGATAACATAACTCATCTTCCGAATTGTGTCTGTGACGGTTGTGAAAATCTTAAAGAAGTTCATTTACCCTTTTCATTGTTTTCTATGGGAGATTATGCGTTTTTCCGTTGTCGAAATCTTACTCATATTGATTTATCACCCCCCTTTTTTTACCATATGGGTAAAGAATTGTTTGCCCAAAGTGGGTTACAGACTTTTTCGGTAAATCAGAGGTTCGGCTATCCTTTACCTATAAACGGTACGATTTTCAGAGGCACACCGTTACAATCCTTATATCAAATGGTTGCCTTGTATCAAAAAAATAATAAAATTGATGTTATTATCGTAGGCTATCGGTCGAAAATCAAATTTTCCAAAGGGTCATCTGTAATTATGGAAAAAAATTCGGTAGATTGTGACTGTCAGCTTGATTTTTCACGGTGCGACAATGTTGAATTTCAAACACCTGTATATGCAAACTGGATAGAAAACAATTCTTATATGCTTTCGGGTGTTTACTATGCCGATGCGATTATCAGAAAAGAAGATTTTCACAAATTAGCGTTTCCGAAGTGGGTCAGAGTTACCCATCCGGACGGCATATCATGTGAGAAAAATTTAAGAGTATCTTTATCAGAAAATGAGGATACGGCTTATATTACGGTGATGAACAATCAACTGCTGTTTCGTTCGATTTCTGAAAAAAAGAAAACAATATTTCTTTTTTCTCATAATAACAGAGGTTTGTTTATCAGGCACGGGGCAATAGAAAGCTCTGCTTTACAGAATATTGATTTAGGATATTTTAGTAGTTACGGTAATGCAGAAATTTTTGCTCCCTGCTGTTTTGAATTACATAATGTAACATGGCATTCTTTCTCCAGTGATATTCACAAACATATACCACCGTCATCACTCTTTGGAAAAGATTATCACGGAAGACACATTCATATAGCATTGATGAAAGCTTTTTCCTATCAGTATTCGTATTTTTACCGTCAGGAAATTATTGATGAGATTTTCCGAAAAGGTTATATCATAGAAAAAGATTATCCTTTTACAAAAGTCAAATTAAATCAGAAAGACAAAATTCTGATTGCCATAGATATTCTCAGAGGGACACTGAGGAATATTAACGGACAAAGGGAAGAAAGACAAATGTACAAAGATTATCTCAACCGTCACAAAAGGTATGCCAAAATTGTATGTGAAAATTTATGTGACGATTATCCCGAATATGCAGAATTTTTAACAAAATTTTCAGAAAATAGCTGACGGCTAATTTCAAATTGCTAATTGCTAATTAACAAGCTCTGTGTTATAATGTAACGAAAAGGATAAGGAGATTGGTAATGACATGAAAGTGGGATTAGATGTAGGGTCAACAACGGTAAAATGCGTTGTGTTAGATGACGAAAACAAGATACTTTACAGTACTTATGAAAGACACTATTCACAGATAAAACAGAAGATAGCAGAAATTCTGCATAAAGTCAAACAGGAATTACCTGAAAGTAACGGTTCAGTGCTGGCGATTTCGGGTTCGGCAGGAATGGGAATGGCAGAAGAATGTGGGATAGATTTTGTACAGGAAGTTTATGCAACCCGTGTAGCCACAAATACCTTTATTCCCAATACAGATGTTGTCATTGAACTTGGCGGAGAAGATGCAAAGATTTTATTTCTGACCGGCGGAATGGAAGTCCGCATGAACGGGTCATGTGCAGGCGGTACGGGTGCATTCATTGACCAGATGGCTACACTGCTGAATGTACCGATTGAAGAACTTGACGGACTTGCCGCACAAAGTGAAAAAATCTATACGATTGCCTCCCGTTGCGGTGTATTTGCCAAAACGGATATTCAGCCGTTGCTCAATCAGGGAGCAAGAAAAAGTGATATCGCCGCCAGTATATTTGCGGCAGTCGTCAATCAGACGGTGGCAGGACTGGCACAGGGCAGGGAAATTACAGGACAGATTGTCTATCTTGGCGGTCCTCTGACCTTTATGAGCCGGTTAAGAAAGCGTTTTGATGAGGTACTCAAAACAACAGGTATCTGTCCCGAAAATTCTTTGTACTATGTTGCCTGTGGTGCGGCACTTTGTGCAAAGAATGAACAGGATTTTGATGAAGTCATCAATGCCATCAACCATTACAGCGGAAGTGGTAATTTTGCTTTCAATCCCCCCCTGTTTGAAAACGAGGAAGATTACCGTATCTTCACCGAAAGACATCAGAAAGCTACTGTCATAACCGCAGATTTATCTTCATATAAAGGAAAAACCTTTGTCGGAATAGATGCAGGGTCAACAACGGTCAAAGCAGTGGTTATGGGCGAAAATGGTGAATTGCTGAAATCCAGCTACTTGCCCAACAGCGGAAATCCTGTTCCCATTATTAAAGAATTTCTCACTGAACTCTATACCGAAAAGCCTGATATTCAGATAGTATCATCAGCGGTTACAGGTTATGGTGAAGAAATTATCAAGAATGCCTTTAAAATTGATTTTGGTGTTGTTGAAACGATAGCTCATTTCACCGCCGCCAGAAAGTTTATGCCTGATGTGGAATTTATTATTGATATCGGCGGTCAGGACATCAAATGTTTTGAAATACATCATCAGGCGATAGACAACATCTTTCTCAATGAAGCCTGTTCGTCAGGGTGCGGTTCGTTTTTACAGACCTTTGCTAACGCATTAGGTTATAATATAGAAGAATTTTCCAAACTGGGATTATTTGCCAGACAACCTGTTGATTTGGGTTCAAGATGTACGGTATTTATGAACAGTTCCGTAAAGCAGGCACAAAAAGACGGTGCTACCATTGAAGATATTTCCGCAGGACTTTCTTTGAGTGTCGTCAAAAATGCACTCTATAAAGTTATCAGGGTATCTGACCCGAACAAACTCGGAAAAAGAATTGTCGTTCAGGGAGGCACATTCCTCAATGACGCTGTACTTCGTGCTTTTGAACAGGAAATGGGTGTAGAAGTTGTCCGTCCTGTTATTTCGGGTCTGATGGGAGCATACGGTGCGGCACTGTATGCACAGGCAAACTGTGACAACACCACAAGTACTATCACCGACAAAAAACAACTTGAAAACTTTATCCATGAAATCAAAGTGACAAACTGTGGCGGGTGCAGTAATAATTGCCGTCTGACTATCAATAAGTTTGCTGATGGCAGAAGATTTATCGCCGGCAACCGTTGTGAACGCCCTGTTACCAAAAAATCTCCCGACGAAACCCTCAATATGTATGCCTATAAATTACGGTTGCTGAAATCCTATAAACCACAGAAAGGGGCAAGAGGTAAAATCGGATTGCCGTTTGGGTTGAATATTTACGAATTATTACCGTTCTGGTATACTTTATTTACAGAACTTGGGTTTGAAGTCTGTGTATCTCCCGTTTCCGACAGAAAATTATATGCCAAAGGACAACAGACGATTCCTTCTGATACTGTCTGCTATCCCGCAAAACTTATGCACGGTCATGTACAGACACTCATAGACAGCGGTATTGATACCATATTTTATCCCTGTCTTTCCTATAATTTTGATGAGGGCAGAAGTGACAATCATTATAACTGTCCCGTAGTAGCGTATTATTCCGAAGTTATCAAGGTCAATATGAAAGATGTCCGCAAAATTACCTTTATCAATGATTATCTTGGTATACACCGTAAACACGATTTCCCGAAGAAAGCCTTTGAAATGTTGCAGAAATATTTTGACGGCATAACTCTCAAAGAGGTTAAACAAGCCTGTAAGAAAGCCTATGATGCTTATGACGAATATATGGCTAAACTCAAGGCTAAGGGTGAAGAGATTATTCAGAAAGCCAGAAGCGAAGGCAAAAAAATTATTGTATTGGTGGGTCGTCCGTATCATGTTGACCCCGAAATCAATAAGGGTATTGATAAACTGATGTCAGGGTTTGATGTAGCGATTGTTTCCGAAGATGCAATCTGCGATAAGGTAGAAAAATATCCTACAACCGTTCTCAATCAATGGACTTATCACGCAAGGCTTTATTCCGCAGCTCATTATATTGCCCATTGTGATGATATGAACCTTGTTCAGCTGGTGTCATTCGGCTGTGGCGTGGACGCTATCACTACTGATGAAGTCAGGGAAATTCTGGAGTCCGAAGGGAAAATCTATACTCAGATTAAAATTGATGAAATTACCAACTTAGGTGCTGTCAAAATCCGTCTGAGAAGTCTTTTTGCGGCGATTGACGAGCAGAATAAGTTAAAGGGCGTTGCCCTTTAAAATCCCATCAGGGCAAAATTTTCTTGCGAAAATTTTGAATGGAATTTTTATTCATTAAAGGGCGTTGCCCTTTAAAATCCCACAAGGGGCTGCCGCCCCTTGACCCTGCCAACTTTTTGAAAAAAGTT
>CACYDZ010000232.1 GCA_902773265.1 uncultured Ruminococcus sp. | reverse complement strand
GTTCTTACAGGGTCAAAGTAGTTTCTAAACTCCAGCATACCTTTATAGTAAGAAAGTAAGTCAGCATATTCTACTGTTCTTGCCCAGTCAAGTTTGTTTTCATCGGGAGATGATGAATAACTGTTTTCATCGCCGAGTTTTGTTCTTGCAAATTCTTCGCCTGCCAGCATGAAAGCAACACCCTGTGAAGCAAAGGTAACGGCTGCACTGAGTTTGTTCATCTTGACATATTCATCATATCTTTCGGTAAATTCACCGCCCATAGAGTAAACAAGACGGTCATACAGTGTAGCGTTATCGTGACATGATGCATAAGTAACGGTCTGTTCGGGAGTTTGTGCAAGCCAGTTACCGCCTCTTAATGTATTGGCAAAAAGTCCGTGATAAACCGCTTTTGTTCCTGTTTTGTCGCCCTGAATGTAGCCTTTGCCTGTTGCCTGGAATACACTTCCTTTTAATCCGTCACGGATTTGGTCGTTAAAGCAACCTACACGGCTGTTAAGGAGTTTTGCATTGGCCTGTGCTGCGGCTTTTGCTCCTGTATCAAATGTTGAACCCAAAGACCAGCCTTCACCGTAAACAATAATGTTAGGGTCAATCTCGTCTAATGCTTCACGAATCATGTTCATGGTATCAACATCGTGAAGTCCCATAAGGTCAAAACGGAAACCGTCAATGTGATATTCGCTTGCCCAGTAGGTAACGGAATCTATCATGTACTTTCTGTACATCGCACGCTCTGACGCTGTATCGTTACCACAACCTGAACCATTGGAGAATTTGCCGTCTGCGTTAATTCTGTAATAGTAATCGGGTACGGATTTCTGGAATACGGAATCATTGGAATAAGTGTGATTGTAAACAACATCCATGATAACTCCCATACCGTTATCGTGGAGGCTCTTAATCATCTGCTTCATTTCGTTAATTCTGACATTACCGTCATAAGGATTGGAAGAGTAACTTCCTTCGGGGGCATTGTAGTTTTTCGGGTCATATCCCCAGTTGAACTGTGTATCAGCTCCTGCTTCGTCAACTGAACCGAAATCATACATCGGGTTAATCTGTACATAGTTGATACCCAGTTTTTTCAGATAGTTCATACCTGTAGGTACTGCACCTGCATTATCAAGGGTTGTATCCATTTCGGTAAAGGCAAGATACTTACCCCTGTTGGCTTCGCTTACACCTGAATGGGTGTCATAAGAAAAGTCTTTGACATGAATTTCCCATACAGTAGCGTCTGACTGATTTTCCACTCTGGTAAATTTGTTATCACTGTTCCAACCATCAGGGTCTGTGGTATCCAAGTCAACAACCATACCTCTTTCACCGTTGACACCTACTGCTTTGGCATAAGGGTCTACTGTTTCGACTTCCTGACCTTTGTTGGTGACACTATAAGTATAGTATCTGTCTTTAAGGTCGCCTTGCACGGTGGCTGTCCAAAGAGCGTCATTATCAGCACTTTGTTTCATCGCAACAGGTGGTAATGTTACTGCACCTTCTTCATTGTCACTACCTGTTGTGAAAATATTCAGCATTACCTTTTCAGCGGACGGTGACCAGAATTTGAATGTAGTCTGTTCGGGGGTATAATTCGCCCCAAGGTCATTGCCTGCGTATGCCTTTTTGTCGTATTCGACAGCCTGTGCCTCATACGGATTGGTAATGGCTTCATCTGCCGATACGGCTACCGCCATCGTGGAACTTACCATCATACAGACAAGCAATCCTGCAATTATTTTATTGCGTTTCACTGATTTAGTCCTCCCTGTGAATTTTTTATATAATCGCTGTGCATAGCACAAAGATTAATGACACTTATAAGTCAAGAGCTTCGCCCTTGAAAATCCCGCTCACTTTAAAAAAGCAGGATAAAAATTTTTATGACAATCTGCTTTCAGCAAACCGGAAACTTACTTTTTGGATTTTCTCTTTTTCTTGACAACCGCAATACCTGCCACTGTAGAGGCAACAGCTACTGCCGAACCTAATACCGCTCCGACAACTTTCAATGCCTTGCGTTTTTTCTTCGGCACTTTCTTGTCGGACTTGATAATCGCTTTGGTGTTCTGAGATTTGATATCGGCAACTGCTTCCCATAAAGCATTTTGTAAGGTTTTATCTGTGGTCAGGGCAACTTTGTCGAAACTTTCTTTATCCACAAGTACCATCGCTGATGTTCTGGGAACAATAATCTTGGCATTGTCGATTACACCTAAACTTTCTACACCCGCTTTTTCACCGTTGACAACAACTACCCACTGCGTATTCAATGTTTCGTCATCAAGTTCAAATTCAACCGCTTTTTCGGTGTCACCATTGAACAGACACAAAACTTTCTTCCACTGTGTTTCGTTGAGAACATTCTCCATCAGAAAACCTATGGTTTTCTCATCGGTATTGCTGAACATCTGCATATTCTTGATAGAGGTTCTTGTATTGTCCATGAAAGGGGCAAAATTCTTTCTAAGTTCGATAAGACCTTTATAGTAAGCGGTCAGGTCACCAAAACGGACAAGGTTTTCCCAGTCGATACGATTGAGTTCGGGAGAGGATTTATAGCTGTTATGTTCGCCGTCTTTGGAACGAGCCATTTCTTCGCCCGCTACCATGAATGCCATGCCCTGTGATGTAAATTCAATAGCTGACGCTAATTTATTCATTTCCACGATATTTTCGTGACGCTTTCTGTACTGACTGATATCATCTTTTCCGATAACCGTAGCCACAATCTTATCGTAAAGGGTCATATTGTCATGACAGGAAATAAAAGTAACGGTGTTTGTAGGCGTATCTGCCCATTCATTGGTTGCTCCAAGAATACCGTTCTGTACTTTGCCGGCTTTTCCCTCACCTTGAATGAAACCTTTTTCGTCAATCTCCAAAGCACTTCCCTTTACACTGTCACGGATACCGTCATTGAATGCTCCCACTCTGTCAAGTCTGGAAATATTTTTCTGTGTAGCAAATTCAATACCTTTCACTTCGCCCATATCCCATGCCTCACCGAAAATAATGATACGGCGGTCAAGAGTATCAAGTTTTTCTCTGATTTTCCGCATGGTTTCGATATCGTGCAGGCTCATGATGTCAAAACGGAAACCGTCCAGATGATATTCTTTAGCCCAGTAGTACACGGAATCTACCATAAACTTACTGTACATCGCACGCTCTGACGCTGTATCGTTACCGCAGAAAGAATGTGCCATCCAACTGCCGTCCTGTTCAAAGCGATAATAATATTTCGGAACTGTCATATTGAAAAAGCTGTCTTTTTTATAGGTATGGTTGTACACCACATCCATAATAACACCAAGACCCTCACTGTGTAAGGCTTGTACCATCTGCTTGACTTCGTTAATTCTTACATTACCGTCATAAGGATTTTTGGAGTAGCAACCTTCGGGAGCATTGTAGTTTTTCGGGTCATATCCCCAGTTGTATTCCTCACCGCCTGCTTTGGTTTCGTCAACGGAACCAAAATCAAACATCGGGTTAATCTGTACATGGGTAACACCAAGCTGTCTGATATAGCTGATACCTGTAGGAATTTTGGGATTGTCGGGGAGTGTGGTTTCCTTTTCGGTGAACGCAAGATATTTTCCTCTGTTTTCTTCACTGATACCGCTGTTGGGGTTTTCCGAAAAATCTCTTACATGAACTTCCCAGACAATCGCCTGTGTCTGATGGTCAACAAAAATATTTTTATCCTTTTCCCAGTTTTCAGGGTCTGTGTCACTCAAATCGACAATCATTCCTCTGTTGCCATTGACACCTACTGCTTTGGCATAAATATCCACAACTTCCCTTGTCTGCTCATCATTCGTAACAGAGTAGGTATAATAAGTGTTTTTCAGGTCACCTGTAACGGTAATGCTCCACACACCATTACTTTCGTCATAACTCATGTTCTGACTTCCCAGTTTCTGTGCGTTTTCTTCCTCATCACTGCCTGTACTGTACAAATTCAGAACAACTTCACTTGCTGTCGGTGACCATACCTTAAAAGTTGTGCTTTCTTTGGTATAAACCGCTCCTAAATCGTCACCGTCATAAGCGAATTTGTCAAGTTCTTCTGCTGTCAGGGAAAGATTTTTTTTTGCCGAAACATTGGTTTCTCTTTCCATTTCTGAAAAACTGAACAATTTACTCACCACTTTCCATAGTTCAAAAATTTGATGTGCATATACACCAAAGTTTCTTTGTCGGTTCTCATGTATTGCACATATACCTTTGAATTATTTTAGCATATTTATCAATTATTTACAATTCATTTACAAAAACTATTTTTGCTTTGTATAGAGAAATTATCTGTAACTTATTGTGCATTTTGTCTAATCCAATGGCATTTTTTTGTATGTATAGATGGTCTGGGAGTTCTTTCCAATGTCATTAACTTAATTCTGTTATTTCGAACGAAGTGAGCCATAAAAGTTTTTGTCGAACTTTTTTCAAAAAGTTCGTGGGGTTCAGGGGCAACGCCCCTGATGGGATTTT
>CACYDZ010000231.1 GCA_902773265.1 uncultured Ruminococcus sp. | reverse complement strand
GTTTCGGTCAAGCCTTTTCAAAGGCTTGTGGGGTCAAGGGGTGAAACCCCTTGTGGGATTTTAAAGGGCAAAGCCCTTTAATCGGCTGAAAACTCAACCAAAATCTGCGACCGCAGATTTTGGCAATCATTACTTGATTTTTAACCGCTCAGATAGAATTTTTTAAACGATAGTTGCTGATAATACTATTTTGGAAAAGAGGTTATTTATGAAAAGATTAATGGTATTGATTTTGTTTGGTGCAATACTTGTCACTTCGGCAGGGTGTGAAAGTAATGAGTATTTATCCGAAAATGCTGATGACAATACAGCAACACAGACAACAGAAGAAAGAGAAATGCCGACAAATGCCTCTGTTACGGAAATGCAGACAGAAAGCATAACAGAAATAACACAGCCATCTACGGAGTCTCTTACAGAACTGTTCACAGAACAACCTACGGAAACAATTACTTCTTCACTCCCTACCGCAGAAATTGTTACTGCAATGGAAAAACATTATGATTATGTTGACCGTGTGGGAAATGCTTACAATAGTGTTATGCGTATTCCTAAGATTGACAGTACAGACGGTGTTGATTTTGAAGATATCAATGCACAGATTGTCAGCGACAGTATCGACAGGATTTCGGCTTCTGATGAGGAAATGGAAAAGCAAGTCAGTCTGACCACAGCGAGTATAGACTATCAGGGATATATCGGTCATGATATGATAAGTATTCTGGTGACACATACATTTCCCAGCGGAGGAATGAAAGAATTTTTTGTTTATAATGTGGATATTCATACAGGAACTCTGTTAGACAATGATGAAGTTGCGGAGAAATGGGGAATATCTGCTGACGAACTGCACGAAAAAATAAAAACTGCTCTGGAAAACGACTACCGTCAACGCTACTTTGCCAACATTGAAACGGAAGATAATGAAAGATTGCTTGCTCAGACACTTGATGAGGAAAATATCGGACAGAGTAAAGTGTTTGTTGACGAAAGCGGACAGTTGGAAATTGTCTGTACAGAGTATTCTCTTGCAGGTGCAGAAAGGTATTCGCAGACAGTGGTATTAGGTTAGATATTTTTAAGGCAGAGTGCCTTGTTTCTCAAAGAGAAACAAGGCACTCTGCCTATTGTTTTATGGAAAGGTGATTTATTCCGTTGCAGGATTTCAGCCGTTTTCCGAAACAACACTTACATCAGCCTCAACATCACCATCAGCGATTTCGTCAGCAGTAGCCGTTTGGGTAGCTGTTTCTGTAGCAGGTTCAGTAATGAACATGGTCATAGGATATTTGTCAACCGCTTCGGTATTGATTTCACATTGATAATCTTTTACCGCTTTCTTGACATCTTCCTCAAATTCCTTATCTTTCATCTGATAAAGTACGCTTGTACTTAAATCTTCATTATCAGCAAGTTTCTTGGATTCTTCTTTGATATCGCCTCTGTAAAGCAGATATATCATTGGTGCATCTCCGTCCTCACCGACAACAATGTATTTAGCCTGTTTGTCTTTCATTTCTTTGAAAGCCTTTTGTAATTCTTCTCCCAGACCCGAATTTTCCAGTTGATTGGTAGCAGAGATTGTCGGGTCAGAATCCACTTTGTAGTCTTTCATATAGACTTTGACTTCATCATCATAACTTGTACCACCGTTGATAGCTTTGACATATTTATCAAAGTTTGTCTTGATAGCTTTAATATCTTTATCGCTTTTCTTTTTATGTTCATGACCGTCCTCAGTGGTACTTTCAGCTTCTTCGTCTGTTACCTCATCGTAAAGCGGAAGGGAAATATAATTGTAATTGACATAATTTTCTTCATAATATTTTTTGAGTTCATCAGCCTTGACTTCTTTTTTTCCGCCTTTCTGGTAAGTTGCACGGAATATTTTATCCAGTTTCATACGGATAGCCTGTGTTTCGGTGAAAGACTCTTTGCTGATACCCATAGTTTCGCAGGCAGTTTTATAGTAAGACACCCAATACTGGTCAGCAGTTGCTTTATAGGAAGAAATTTCCTCATCGGTAAGCGTCAGTTTCAAATCCTTGAAAGTTTTGTTGACATAAAGATACTGTTTACAGGATTGGTCAGTTGTTTTGGTGATAAATTCTTTTGCTGTCATTTCCTTGTCATCATCGTCTTTAAGTTTCTGGGCAAGGAAATCTCCCTCACCGTTTTTTACTTTTGATGAGGCATTGTAAAAAGACTCCATGTTGTAATAAATGTATGTACCGATAGACATAGTAGAAACACTGTCTTTATACGCCCAAGAGTAGTCTTTAGGGTATTTGCCGAATACGGTAGCCTGTACACAACCACTTAATGAAGTCCCTATCATTACAGTGCTTATCGCCAGAGCAACTGTTTTTTTCAAAATTTTCATTATAATATCCGTCCTTTCTGAAATTGCCACTAATTATTATACACTTTTTCGGCTTTTTTGTCTATATGATTTTCTAACATTTTTCTGTAAAATTATTTCTATCTGAATGGTTGAAAATATTGTCAGAATCTGCTTACGAGATTCTGATTGGAATTTTTAGCCGAATAAAAAAGAATGTTCCCCCATTGACCGATGTCAGTTTTAGAACATTCTTTTTTGTTCTAAAAGAAATAAAATGCTATTTAGAACGGTACGGTTTTGAATAAAAATACTTTAATCAATACAAAAATAGTTGATTTTGCACCATAGAGAGTGTATACGATGTGGCGGATAGAAAACAAAGTATCCACAGCCTGCTGAATGTCGGCAAACAAATGATGTTACTGAACAATTTAAACTAAATTATTACAGCAAACAGGCAAGGAATCTGATATTCCTTGCCTGTTTGCATAATTTTACTGGT
>CACYDZ010000230.1 GCA_902773265.1 uncultured Ruminococcus sp. | reverse complement strand
TCGGGTTCACCGCTGGTTACGGCAATTTCGGCTGTTGAACATATGATTACTAACCACAGTATCGAAATGGTCGGTATTTTTATTTCGTCAGTCTTCATGCTGATAGTGTGGATATTCTTCGTCAATACCTACAAGGTCATTCTGGCAAGATTTTTTCTGGAAGGACGCCTTTATGAAAAATCCACACTGAATAATTTCTTATGGCTGGTCAGACAGAAATCTTTTGTCAATGCCTCTATGACTATGCTGGTGGCTTATATCTTTCAGATACTCTGGAGTTTTACCATTATCGGCGGTATTATCAAGATGTACTCTTATGCTATGGTACCGTATATCGTTGCCGAAAATCCCAATATCAGACCGCTTGAGGCAATTACGCTTTCCCGAAAAATGATGAAAGGTCATAAGTGGGAGTTGTTTGTCAATGATTTGAGTTTTCTGGGCTGGGATATACTGGATTTGTTTCTGACAATGGGTCTGATAAGTCTGTTTTATGTTGCTCCGTACAAAGAGGCAACTTATGCGGAATATTATGCTCACCTGCGAAATCAGGCACAAAAAAATACTGTCCCTGATGCTGAAAAACTGAACGATATCTATTTGTATGAATTTGCCACAGATGAAGAGTTGTATCAGCATTATGCCGACATTGATACTTACAGAGAAATTGTGGCAAAAGGTTACACCAAAAAACATGGCATAGCAGGATTTTTTGCGGAAGTTTTCGGTGTGGTACTGCGTTATGATGAAAATGAGGAAGAATATTCCCATTACAGAGAAGCTAAACTGAAACTGATAATCTGTGAAAACGCCTGTCAGAAAAAAAGCTATCCCACTAAACTGTCGCCAAACGCCATCAGAACGGAAAAACGGACAATTATGGAAAGTCTGCACTGTATTCGTCATTATTCGGTAAGTTCGCTGATTTTAATTTTCTTCACCTTATGTTTTATTGGCTGGTCATGGGAAGTAGCTTTGCATCTGGTTTCTGACGGTGTGTTTGTCAACAGAGGAGTCATGCACGGCCCCTGGTTGCCAATTTATGGGGCGGGCAGTATCATGATTGTCATTTTGCTGAACAAATTCCGTGATAAACCTATTGTCGAATTTCTGACAGCGATTGTCCTGTGTGGGATTGTGGAATTTTTCACTTCACTTCAGCTGGAAAAATCTATGGGGCAGAAATGGTGGGATTACAGCGGTTATTTTCTGAATATAGACGGGCGTATCTGTGCGGAAGGTCTGCTGGTATTCGGACTGGGCGGTATTGCGGTTGTCTATCTGATTGCTCCGTTCATAGATAATGTGATAAAAAAGAAAAGTCTGAAAATGCTTGTCCCGATTTGTGTCATTCTGATTTCTGTTTTTATCAGCGATTCCATTTACTCACACTTTAACCCCAATACAGGCAAAGGTATCACCGACTATCCCACTTCTTCAGCGAGTTCCTCTCCAAACTCCTGATTAAAAAGTGTTCACCTTTTACAAATCCTGTCCGCTTTTTTTCAGAAAGCGGACAGGATAAATCTTTTCAGAAAACAAAAAACGCCATTCATTACGAATGGCGTTTTTTGTTTTGTTTGAGGGGTACATTTTTGAGGAGGGTAGAACATAACATACTCAGACGATGCGGTTCCGTCATTGAGTATGGTAAAATAATAATATTTACTTATTAACATCGTATGAATAATCGTTGAATAAACGGCTAATCTATTATGAATAATATGACTTAATTTGTCACAAAATCCTGAATATTTTTTAAACAAATGTTTACGAAATACAAAAAATATGTTATAATAAATAGAACACAATCGTTATCTAATTAAATCTAAGGAGTGTTTATCCAATGTCAACAAACATAACAGCCAGCCAAAGAAAAATACTGGATTTTATCCGAAATTCTCTTCAGGATGGAGTATCACCGTCAGTAAGAGAGATATGCCGTGCAACAGGTCTGAAATCCACCGCAACCGTACACAACCACCTCCAGACCCTTGAGGACAAAGGTCTTATTATACGCAATAAAGGCACTAACCGTTCTATCCGTCTTAGCGAAGATTATACCTCATTCATTCCCATTTTGGGCAGGGTAACAGCAGGTATTCCCATACTGGCCGTAGAAGATGTGGAAGGCTATCTCCCCATAAGCGAAAAAATACGGCGTGGCAGAGAACTCTTTGCTTTGAGAGTAATCGGAGAAAGTATGGTAAATGCGGGTATTCTGGATAATGATATTGTTGTGGTATATAAGACACCCGTAGTCGAAAACGGTCAGATAGTTGTGGCGATGATTGATGATGAAGCTACTGTCAAACGCTTTTACAAGGAAGACGGTCATTTCCGCCTGCAACCCGAAAACGATAACTTCAAACCTATTCTTTCTGATGACTGCTGTATACTCGGTCAGGTCATTTCTGTGATAAGATACTACTAAAAAATTTTTGTCGGAACGGAGATGAATTTATGGCTTTGGTAGATATCAAACAGCTTCACTGTCCACAATGTGCGTCTAAAAACCATATCCATGTCTATAAGAGCATCAATGCACAGGACGATGTAAAATTAAGAAATAAAATCCTTTCGGGTCAGCTTTTCGACTTTTACTGTCCTTACTGCGAATACCGTGCCAAATTGTACTATCCTTGTCTGTATAACGATGTCAAGGGGAAATTTATGGTCTACTTTATTCCCGGAATTGATAAAGGTCTGATTTCTGACCGCAATATCGAGAGCGAATTTGAAAATATGCCCAGAATTAAAAAGAGAATTGTTGCTACTTTCAACGAATTTCGGGAAAAAATCATCATCTTTGAGGCTGAACTGGATGATATGGCAGTAGAACTCACAAAATCCGCTGTTGCAGGAGCAATTCATGAAAAAAGAAATATCAACCTTAATGACGGTTATTTCTCTGTCTACAATAAAGAACAGAATGTCATCGGGTTCACCTTTTTCCCCGAAGATACCAAAGAACCTTTCACACAATCAACAAAACTCGATGTCTATAAAAAATCATGGAATATCGTCAGCCGTCTGGGGAAAAAAGAGCGTGAAATGAAAGGGTTTGTCAAAATTGACCGTGCATGGGCTGACAATATCCTTTTCCGCTATCAGCGTTACGGTTTCGATACCATGTAACGGCTTAATCCATCTTCAGCTGTAACCATGAGAAGTTTTTGTCAGCAGCTTCTTTCATCAGACGAATGTTATCAAAGAAAAACGGCAAATTGTATTTGTAAAAAATACAATTTGCCGTTTTTGTTCATAGCCGTATAGGAAAAATCCCCGATACGGCTGAAATCCATGCGTTTTTACTGTTCGAGCTTGATTAACAGATACTGTTCTTCGTCCTGATTGAGTTTTTCACCGTTTATCATCTTGGTAACAACACTGACGGTCTTTTCGTTTCTCATACGGACTTCACTGCCATACAATATGCCGATGTTTTCCACATCAATGCTCCTCAACACCTGATTTATCACATCATGCGGAAAATCTGTACGGTACTTTCTCTGGTCACAGATAAATCCCAATGCCCATATACAACAGTTCAGCGGTTCTTTATTGAGAACACCTGTACCGATAGCATTACAGAGTTTATCAATGATTTTGATTTCCTGTTCAGTGGAAGCTATCTGAACCTCCTCATCTTTCCGCAGTACAACGCCGATAGCATAAGCACTGACCTGTAAATTATTCTTTTCTTTTCTGAGAGCCGCTTTCAAGTCCATATCAAAACGGGACTTAATCCAGTCAAAGGAAGTTTTTGTTTTGGAGTGGGTATACAGACAAACCTGTATATATTTGCTGTTGCTGTGAAGAATGTTGATTTTTTTCAGGCTTTCGGGGTCATCACAAACACTCATCGTATAGATAGCCTGCATATTGGTATTGCGTTTTGCACCGCCATCGAGAAAGCCGTGCAAAACGGGAGCAAGATAACTCAAGGTAATATTGATTAAGCGTTTTCGCTGTTCGGGTGTCCATTCTTTACAGATTTTTCGGGAGATAATGAACAGTCTCTGTTTGGCTTCTTCACTGTTGCATACGGCGAGATTATCCAGAATGATATTGGCAAAATCCGCCTTGTTCTTACAGCTGCATATTCCCGATACACAAGAGGCAATTCTCTTGGAAATATCGCTTTTGAGTTTGTAATTTCTGGTTTTCTCATAATTACGGCAATTCTGTAAAAGACTGCCGATTTCGGAATAGGGTTGTAAAATACTGCCACTGGGAGCAATAACATTTTTACCGCCTGTGATTTTCTCTTTATTGGCGATATTGATTTCCACATAACCCTCTTCAAGCTGATTAGTACCGTTCATACTTTCGCTTGTCCATGCACGCATAGTAATGACCTTGTTGATACCCATATGAATGGTAAAGGCAACATATTCATCTTTGCGGTAAAGTCGCTTGAACACAATCTGACCGTTGGCAATAATACGGTAAGACCCGTCCAGATTACGGCTTTTGATGGGAATGGAAATCTTGTTCTGACCGGCTTCAATTTTGAAACCTGTCATCGTATCGGAAGTATAGGGCAGTTCGGCACCTGTGGGAATAATCATATGCACTGCACCGTTTCTCATACCAAGATACAGGCTGTCGTTGAGAATATTTTTGCCCCATTCGATTGCCATAGGGGGAGATTTTCTCTGGAGAACAGGTTTCTGTTCAGGCTGTCTGACAGGAGTTTTTTCGGTGTTTTGCTGGTGTTCAGGTTTTTCAAACGCTTCTCCGAGCATTTTCATATCGTCCTGTATCTGTGTATATTTGTTGAGATAGTAATGATAGACCGCCGCACCTCTGGCAACCGCCAAATCAGGGTCTAATGCCACAATAGGTTCAAAGCCGAAAAAAGTTTTCAGGCGTTCTGTGACCATGTAGAATTTGGACATTCCTCCGTTGACAATGACTTCATCAATCACAATATCCTCCACATTCAGTTTTTCGGCTGCCTTTTTGAGAACATCAAGAATGGGATAAATAATATTATGCGTATCGGTGATATAACGCAGGTCTTTATAATCTTCAAAAACAAGAGCGTCCGCCATAAAGACCGAAAGAATTTTTTCGATTTCGGTTTTGGTAAAGGTATCGTCATAGGAGTAGCCCGTATAGCTGACATTTCCGCCGACAGGGATTTCAATTTCACCGCTATTATTCTCACTGTCCTCATCGTCCCAATCCCATGCCGAACCGTAATCATCGTTCCAGTCGGAAGCAAACTCATCTGTTTGCTGACATCTGTCATTCAATTCTATTTTCAGATTTTCGGCGTATCCCCGCAAAGCTGCCATAACCGTCTTTTCTTCTTTGCGTATTTTGGCAACGATTTCGGGGTGAGTGCTATACTGAGCAATATAGCGTCTGTACATCTCCTTTGCAATTTCTTCATCAAAATCATCTCCACCAAGCAGTGTATAACGGTTGGTGGCAATTTCATCAACTTTGAGTATCTGTCCGATATCATCTCTCCTTTTGATTTTATGAACGGTGATATCCAGTGTACCACCTCCCAAATCAAATACAAGCACGGTTTTTTCTGTGCTTAAATCAATCACGCTTTCGGAAATTTCTCCGTTGCTGATTTGATTGATGAGGTCATAAATGACCGCATTGGGTTCGGAAAGCAGAATAGGTTTTTCCGTACCGTCAGGATTGCAGACTTCGATGCCTGCCAGTGCCGCAGCGTCCAGAGTGGCTTTGCACATGGCAGAGTCAAAATTGGCGGGTACGGTAATGACCGCATGACGGATTTCCTTTCTGTTGATTTTTGACGCTTCGCTAATCATATGTTTGAGAATCCTTGCCGAAATCTTTGCAGGGGTCTTATCGGGAATATCTTCCGAAAGACCTGTCACTTCGGGATTTCCCATCTGACTTTTGATGGATTTTGCTACCAGATGGGGTCTGATACTGTACTGTTTCTTGGCGAACTCACCGACAAGTGGTTCATAATTTTTTTCCTGTCGGTAATAGACGCATGATGCAAGGGTCGGCTTACGGCTTCGGGAAAGTTTGGATTCTCCTGAAACGGTATTGTAGATATCGTCCGCACGGGGAATATCTACCACTTTACTGACAATCTGTCCGTTGGCTTTTTCGTTGATGATTGCCAGTACGGAATTGGTTGTCCCCAAATCAATGCCGACACATAAATCGGTATCTTTGGGGGATTTTGGTTTTTCTGCCATAGTTTAATTCTCCTCTCTGAGTTTGGGTCTTGAAATCTGTAATTCTTTGTCTTTATAAATCCAGCCCGGCGAAATGACTTTGACTTTTTTCTTTTCTTCGGGCGATTTGAACGGTGTTCCCTCATAACTGCAAAACTCTACATCTGTGGCACATACCTCTTTTATCGCATTAAGACGCATAATCGGGTTGATGTGACAGTCCATAATAAACTGTATCAGCTTTTTGACCATGATTAACAGTCCGTTGATTTCTACGGGCAGTTCATAATTGCTCTTCCGCAGTTCGTCCACGCCTTTACGCACCATAACCAGTTCATCAAGTATACAGCCATACTTTTCTGAATTGAGTTTGGCAAAGAAGTCTGCCAGTTCGTTGACCTTGCTGATTTCCAGCTGTTCATCAAATTCGTCCTGCAACTCCTCCAGCATGACATTGGTTCTTTCCAGAATATTTTCCAGTTTGTTAATTCGCTGTAATGCCTGTTCATAGGTGAGTTTTTCTTTTTTTTCTCCGCTTTTCTTTTCCTTTTCGGCTTTTTTACGGGTTTCCAAATCCGTATAGGGAGGGAAATTATAAACATCACTGATAATATCACCGATATCATAGAAAAGATATCTGGAAAGGGTATTGCCCATGTAAAAGACCAGAGGGATATCATTTTCGGATTTGTCAATTTCGGGATATTTCCTGAATGTCATGATGACCGCAATTCTTTCGGGACAATTCTGATACAGACCACTTTCCCTGTCCTTTTTCGTGACAGGTTTTCCGGGAATTTTATCCATAAGCTGTTTATATCTCTCAAAGGCATTCTTACTGCCGTTGATGGCTTTTTCCAGACAGTCGGTAATTTCTTCTGCCCAAGTGAACATCGCTTTCCTCTCGGAAACCACTGCCATCTTTCGGTTGCGTAAAATATTGATGATACCTTCGGCTGTCTGTTCTTCGCCATAAGTGGCATTGAGGATTCTGGCACATTTTTCGGGGTTCATGCCGTAATCATTACAGAATACGGATATCATTCTGTTTTCGGTGATGATTTCCCTGACGATTTCTTTTCGGCTTCTTCTGCCCTTTTTGCTTTTCTGGAGAGCAGACTGGTGTATTCTACGGATAATTTCATTGACTTTCTTATCTCTCGTATTAATCATTGTATTTAACTCCCTTATTATTCTATCGCAAATAATATCTGTATTGCCGATTAAAGGATTGCCACCCTTTAAAATCCTGCCCAAAGGCTCTGCCTTTGGAATCCGCCACTTTTTTGAAAAAAAGTGAAAGGCATAGCCTTTTTCGACAAGCAAAATCGCTCATAGCGATTTTGGGCAACTCCTTTAGCTTTGCTAAGCGTCAGCTATGACAACTGAAAGTTTCGGTCAAGCCTTTTCAAAGGCTTGTGGGGTCAAGGGGCAACGCCCCTTGTGGGATTTTTAAGGGCAACGCCCTTAAACTTCCCCTGAAAATCCAAAATTTGCGTACGCAAATTTTGTCTGAATATTTAGCCGATTAAAGGGTTGCCACC
>CACYDZ010000229.1 GCA_902773265.1 uncultured Ruminococcus sp. | reverse complement strand
AGGGCTTTGCCCTTTAAAATCCCACAAGGGGCTTTGCCCCTTGACCCCACAAGCCTTTGAAAAGGCTTGACCGAAACTTTTAATTGTGTAAGTTTACAGTTGATTTGCTTTTTCAGGTGGGATTTTTCAGGAAAGTAATTTGTTAAATTATCGCTTTGTCGATAGCCAAAAGTAAGTTGCTGAAATTTGTGGTATCTTGTTTGATATGAGCATGAACAACTTTATATTCACTTTCAGCATCTGGTCTTTCGTATTCCACGATGTATTCTTTTCCGTTGGCGAGCGTATGATAACTGGTTGCCGAATTTTCATGAATGTTTTCCAGAAAGCAACTGTACGGGTCAATCTTATGAATAACACTGATACTATTGCCGACAGCGACAGTTACAAAATCTTTTTCTGTATGTAATTTATCTGTCAGCCAGCCGTCCATGGCGATACCGCTTTCCCGATACATGATAAATCCGTAAAGTCTGTCCCCACGGTTGTTTTTAATACAATGTACAGAATAATAAATATTCCCTTTTTTTCTTAAAAGCGGTATACCGATATTTTTTTCTACATCAAGAATGGTAACTGATGTTGTAATACGGCTGTAAGCGTCTTTTTTGATATTGTACTTGTTAAAATCCTCCAGCGAACAGTAAGTGGTGATATTGTCAGCGGTTGTTCGGTTATTGGCTTTCTTCAATAATTCCTGAATGGAATTTTTACTTTCAGCAATAAGTTCTGCTGTCTTATCAGAAATGTCGCTGTCCGTTTTATGACAACCACTGATAATAACCCCCTGTATACACAGCAACAGACACACGGCAAGCAGAAAAAATCGTTTACTGTTTTGTTTGATTTTCATAAAATCCCTCCTTGTTATTTGGCTTATATGATTGTATACCATATTTGTAAATATTGCAATAAGAAAAGCAACAGAAAAATTTATACGAATATTATAAAATGATATAAATACACATTGAAATTCCCTTGTTTTTATGATAAAATAAGCATGGATAATTTCGGTTATTGTCACATATTTTGTCAGTAAAGGAGCGTAAAGAATGAATACTCAACAACTTTATGAACAATGGTTAGCCAATGCAACAGAAGACAGCGACCTTGTCAAGGAATTGGAAAGCATCAAAAATGATGAAAATGCCATTTATGACAGGTTTTACAGAGAGCTGGAATTTGGTACGGCAGGTTTGAGAGGTGTACTCGGTGCCGGTACAAACAGAATGAACATCTATGTTATACGCTATGCGACACAAGGATTGGCAAATTATCTCAATAAAAATTATGAAAATCCGTCTGTGGCGATTGCGGGGGATTCCAGAATAAAATCAGATGTGTTTACCAAAGAGGCAGCAAGAGTACTGGCAGGCAACGGTATCAAAGCCTATATTGCCAGAGAACTTCAGCCGACACCTGTGGTATCTTTTTGTGTAAGAGAACTGAAATGTCAGGCAGGTATCATGGTAACTGCAAGTCACAATCCTGCTAAATACAACGGTTATAAGTGTTATGGCAGTGACGGTTGTCAGATGACAGACGATAATGCCAATGCCGTTTACAGTGAAATTCAAAGCATTGATATTTTCAAGGATATCCGTCTTGTGGACTTTGAGGACGGTCTGGCAAGCGGTAAGATTGAATACATTGATGACAGTGTTTATGACAGCTATATTGCCAATGTCAAGAAACAGTCTGTCAATGCAGGTGTCTGCGAAAATTCAGGTCTGAAAGTTGTTTATACACCACTCAACGGTGCAGGAAATAAACTGGTAAGGCGTGTGCTGTCTGAAATTGGCATTGATGATGTTACTGTCGTCAAAGAACAGGAAATGCCTGACGGTAACTTTACCACTTGTCCTTATCCTAATCCTGAAATACAGCAGGCTTTACAGCTTGGTCTGGATTTGTGCAAAGAAACAGGTGCGGATTTACTCCTTGCTACTGACCCCGATTCTGACAGAGTAGGTATTGCAGTAAAACTGGCTGACGGTTCTTACCGTCTGATGACAGGTAACGAAACGGGTATTATGCTGACCAACTATATTCTGTCCTGTCGTAAAGCAATGAATAATTTACCCGAAAATCCTTTTGTTGTCAAGACTATCGTTACCACAGAACTTATCCAGAAAATCTGTGACAAATACGGCTGTGAATTGAGAAATGTCCTGACAGGTTTCAAATATATAGGTGAACAAATTCTCCGTCTGGAGGAAAAAGGTGAAGAAAACAGATACATTTTTGGCTTTGAAGAAAGCTATGGTTATCTGGCAGGTACTTATGTAAGAGATAAAGACGCTGTTGTTGCTTCCATGCTGATTTGCGAAATGGCAGCGTATTACAGAAAACAGGGCAAATCTCTTGATGAAGTCATCACACAGCTTTATAAAGAATTTGGCTACTACAAAAACAAGACCGTCAGCTTTGAATTTGAGGGTGCATCGGGTCTCGAAAGAATGAACGGTATTATGTCCGATTTGCGTGAAGATACTTCCATCAGCGAAATCGCAGGCAGAAAAATCGAAGTCATCAACGACTACAAACTCAGCACAAAGACTGACAAGGCAACCAATACGGTAGAAACAATCAATCTTCCCAAATCCAATGTTATTGCTTATATGTTCAGTGACGGCTGTTCCATTACCGTAAGACCCAGCGGTACAGAACCGAAAATCAAACTCTATATTACAGGTGTCGGCAAGGACGAAGCTCAGGCAACCGCCGTTGTTGAAGAATTGGTTATCGCAGGTAAACAGCTTATGGGTGTATAAATCTATCATAACAAGAAAACAAAAAATGTCAGATTTTCTCCATACGGGGAAAATCTGACATTCGTTTTTACGGTAATCTGTCCAGTTGCTCCCATATTTTCAGAGCGACAAAGAAATTATCCAGAGAATGATTAGCT
>CACYDZ010000228.1 GCA_902773265.1 uncultured Ruminococcus sp. | reverse complement strand
TTAAAGGGCTTTGCCCTTTAAAATCCCACAAGGGGCGTTGCCCCTTGACCCCACGAACTTTTTGAAAAAAGTTCGACAAAAACTTTTAATTGTCACCGCCATACCTGAGATAAAACATTCCGAACGCAGTGAGCCGAAAAAGTTTTTTGTCCACTTTTTTGAAAAAAAGTGGGCAGGATGTTCAAGGGCGGCAGCCCTTGAACAGGGGTTCGGGGACGGTGTCCCCGACTAGAGAACATACAGGATAGGATTGTGGAAAATGTTTAACAGCGATTTTTTTACTTTTCTGAAACCGAAAAACGAACTGGAAAAATTACCGTCAGAAAGAAACAGCGGAAATGAAAGACCGTTTATTCCCGAGTCGTTACTGATAAAATGCCCTGAATGTAAGAAAATGATGTTGTCGTCCGACTTAGCGGAGAACAAAAGAGTATGTGTACACTGTCATCATCATTTCCGCATGAGTGCAAGGGAGAGAATTGCCATTACGGCAGATGAGGGAAGTTTTGCAGAAATCAACGGTGAGATGACCTCTAAAAACATCATCAACTTTCCCGAATACACATGGAAACTTGCCAATGCCAAAAACAGAAGCGGTGAAAATGAAGCTGTCATTACAGGGACTTGCACGATAAACGGTTATAAAACTGTACTGTTTGTCATGGATTCCAACTTTATGATGGGGTCAATGGGAACGGTAACAGGCGAAAAAATCACCCGTGCCTTTGAATACGCAAGTGAACATGATTTACCTGTTGTTGGGTTTACCGTATCAGGTGGGGCAAGAATGCAGGAGGGCATATTGTCGCTTATGCAGATGGCAAAGACGAGTGGAGCGGTCAAGCGTCACAGTGATAAAGGTCTGTTGTACATTACAGTTCTCACAGACCCGACAACAGGTGGTGTAACAGCCAGTTTTGCGATGGAGGGAGATATTATTCTTTCGGAACCTCATGTTCTTATAGCCTTTGCGGGGCCAAGAGTGATTGAGCAGACCATCAGACAGAAATTACCCAAAGATTTTCAGAGTGCTGAATTTTTACAGACAAAAGGGTTTGTTGATGCTATTGTTTCCCGAGCCAAAATGAAAGAAGTGCTGGGAAAATTACTGATGATGCACGGCTATGAAAACACGCTTTCCGTACAGGAGGAGAAAGAAGAAATCGTAGCTGATGAAACAGAAGCGAAGGAGGATATAGAATGAAAGCAGTTGAAAGAGTAATGGCGGCGAGAGCGTCAGACAGAATGACAGCTACAGACTATATCAATGCTTTGACAAACGGTACTTTTCTGGAATTTCACGGGGACAGGCGTTATGCTGACGACAGAGCCATCAAAGCAGGATTAGGCATGATAGACAATATTCCCGTAACGATAATTGGTCTGGAAAAGGGCAAGAACACACAGGAGAGGGTAGCGAGAAACTTTGGTTCAGCACACCCTGAGGGTTACCGAAAAGCCTTAAGACTGATGAAGCAGGCAGAAAAATTCCGCAGACCTGTATTATGTCTTGTAGATACCAGCGGTGCATTTTGCGGAATTGGTGCGGAAGAAAGAGGTCAGGGACAGGCAATCGCCGAAAATTTAATGGAAATGATGACCCTGAAAACCCCGATACTGTCCATTCTGATAGGGGAAGGGGGCAGTGGAGGAGCATTGGCACTTGCCGTAGCGAATGAAGTCTGGATGTTGGAAAATGCGGTATACTCTGTCATTTCCCCAGAAGGTTGTGCGAGTATTCTTTGGAAAGATGCCAATAAAATGGCAGAGGCAGCACAATGTTTACGAATGACTTCTCATGATTTGCTGACGATGGAGGTTATTGAAAGAATTATCCCCGAACCCGAAGAGGATAAAGCGGAATTTTTTGCCACACTCAAAGCACAGATTATCGAAACATTGCATAAATATCAGTCCATGACTGATGAAGAACTGACCGAAAACCGATACAAGCGTTTTCGCAAATACGGACAGACCGTTAAAATTTACAGCTTTGAGGAAAGCAATATGTGATGAATTTCAGTGTAATTTTTGCGGATAATATAAAACTATCACTTGAATTTTAACCCGAACTTTCAGAAGTTCGGGTTTCTTTTATGATAAAATTAAGAAATAATACTCTTTGTATTTTAAGAAGAGCTGCTTTATAGGTCATAATATACTTATAACGGTTAAAAATTTTATGTAAAATATCTGAAAAAAGTTACAAATTACAGAAATGTAACTTTTGGGCTTGACTTTTATTACAGGAATGTAATATACTGTATACAGTCAGTAATAAACATTCAGTAATGAGTAATTGAATTGACAGGAGTATTATTATGAAAATTTTAAAGAAAATTGTAACATTAGTTTTAATAGCATCACTCACCATGAGTACAGGCATTTCCGCATTTGCTGATGGCGAAGAAAAATACACAGAAAATTCTGTTGCAGTCGTTCAGAACGAAACAGAGGGACAGTCCGTAACGGCGGTAAAGATGAAATCCGTCGCTTACATGAAAGTCGGTGCAGTAGCGGAGATGTTACCCACACTGACCGTATCTCCCGACAATGCCACCAATAAAGCAGTCGAATGGGAAAGCAGTAATGAAAATATTGCGGTTGTTGATGAGAACGGCATAGTAGAAGCTAAACAGACAGGCAGATGTGTTATTGTAGCCCGTTCAAAAGACAATGTCAGCAAACAGGCAACTTGCAGTGTTGTCGTCAGCCAGAGTGTAGAAAGTGTAGCATTGTCCTCAAAGAGTGTGGTAATCAATAACGGTGAAAGCCGGAAACTTACTGCAACAGTAATGCCGGCAAATGCCAGTGAGAAATGTGTAACATGGCAGAGTTCCAACAACAATGTAGCCAGTGTCAGTGCAACAGGTGTTGTTACGGCAAAGGGAGCAGGTACTTGCGTCATCAAAGCGGTTTCCACAGACAATGCTGAAAAATTCGGTTACTGTTCTGTTATGGTCACACAAAAAGCAACAGGTTTAGCCGTTGTCAATGCTCCCGAACAGCTTGGTGTGGGTGAGAAAACAACATTGAATACTATCATCACACCGTCTTATGCCACAACCAAATCCGTAAAATACACCAGCAGTAATAACAGTGTAGCAACCGTTTCAGCAAGAGGTGTGGTTACAGCGGTAAAGAAAGGGCAGTGTAAAATTACAGCAACTACCACAGACGGCAGTAACATTTCCACCACTTTTGATTTAAAAGTCATTATTCCCATGCAGGATATTACTCTTAGTGATGAAAGCAGAAATATCATCGAAGGTACATCATCAAAATTGAAAGCAACCGTTACCCCGTCCAATGCCACCAAAAAAGCACTTACCTATCTGAGCAGTAATACCAATATTGCCACAGTTTCGGCAGACGGTACGATACTTGCCAGAAACAAAGGAATCTGTAAAATCTATATATCATCAAATGATGGAAGTAATATCAGAAAATGTTATGTTGTAAATGTTATCAGACCAGTAGAAAGCGTAGCTTTAGAGAACAACGATATTACACTTAACGCAGAAGATACTTGTCTTCTCAAAGCCAGCGTATTACCGATTAGTGCAACAGATACCACAGTAACTTACATCAGCAGTGATACCTCTGTTGCGAGTGTTGACGAAAACGGTATTGTCACAGCAACAGGAAAAGGTAACTGTACGATTACCTGTCTTGCCAACGGCGACAGCGAAAAGTATGATGTTTGCAGCGTTACCGTAAAACAGCCCGTCAAAGGTCTGAAACTCATCGGCAACGAAACCATAAAAGAGGGCGAAACCACTATTCTGACAGCAACCGTTTCTCCGATGAATGCCGACAATAAGGAACTGACATGGAAAAGCAGTGATACCTCTGTTGCCACAGTAGATAAAAAAGGCAATATCAAAGGTGTATCAGCAGGAACAGTGACAATCACCTGTACGGCAAAGGAAAACAACAAATTCACCGCTTCCCTGACAATTACCGTAAAGCCCGTCAAGACGAAAGGTGAACTGATAGTGGATTATGCGTCAAAGTGGGTAGGCGTTACGCCGTATGTATGGGGAGGCACAAGTCTGACATACGGAGCAGACTGTTCAGGATTTGTATGCAGTGTTTATCAGAATTTCGGATATAATCTCTGGTATGCAAGAACCAATCTTGACATGGTTGGCAAAGCGGTATCTCTCAGTGAAGCAAAACCGGGTGACATTGTATTATTTCCGGGTCATGTAGCGATTTACGCCGGCAACGGTTACATTACACACGCAATGAATGAAAGTCTTGGGGTAAGAACAACTCCCTTATCATGGGGCGGTTATGTAAGATGTATCAGACGAGTAGTTTAAGAAATTATTATTGAAGGGTCTGCCACAAAACTGAAAATTTTGTGGCAGACCCTTCAGCATCTTCTAAAAAAGAAATATTTAGTTAAGTTTAACAATCGTAAATAATTTATTTGTTAAAAAAAGAGAAAAGAAAATAAATTATTGCAATTACCTTATAAAATATGATAAAATCAATATGAATAGATTTGTATTTCTGTGCGAGAAATGGATAGAATACAATTCACGGTAATTTATAGTAAAGATATTACTTTTTAGGAGGCTTTTTAATGAAAAAATGGATTAGTACTGTTTTAACAGGAACCATGCTGTTATCAGCGGTATGTTCAGGAGCAGTAGTTGCGTCAGCGGACAATACGGTAGCGAACAACAAAGCATACATTCATGTCAGCAATTTTGTTGGCAGTGCTTATGACAAGGGCAAGAGTGTACAGTCACAGTTAGCAAACAGTAAGGTAGAGCAAGGTGTTCAGGAATTTGAAGTCGGCGATTTGGTCAATGTAACGGTATCATACCAATCGTCAGGACAGAATGGCGTGTCAGGATTTTTAGGTCACACATTCATCAACCAGACCACAGACAATGCACAGTCAGGCAACGCATTTGCCAAATACACAGACGACAGCAATGAAGTTATGCGTCTGTCGAATGTCTACTACAAAGAAGCTGACGATTTGGAAAAATACATGGTCAATCATACAGACAGTGTATTTGATTGTGTACCGGGTTCAGCGTATACGCCGATTAGCGATGTTTACGATTATGACCCCAACAATGACAATCCTTATATGGACAGAGTTTCCTATATGGGTATTGCCTCTAAGAGTACAGGAATGAATTTCTCACAGAGTACGCAGGCAGTCACTTTTACCGTAGAGATTACCAATGCAGGCGAAACCTATCTTTACAGTGTGCTGGAAGACTTTACGGACAATTCCGCACAGGCAAACACGATTGTCAGCGATGTTACTGTTTCCACAACACTGACAAAAGTCGGCAGTGTCAAGCCTGACAGCGGTGTTACTATTGACAAATCCGAACTTTCCCTTTCGGTAGGAGAGATGTACACCTTACAGGCATCATCAGCGACAGCAACATCATTTACATGGAAGACCAATAATACCAATGTAGCAACCGTTAATTCCAGCGGTCGAGTAGTAGCCAGAGGAGTAGGAACGGCAACCATCACAGTAGTTACTTCTGACAAGCAGAAAGCTACCTGTACTGTCACAGTTACACAGAGTGAAATTCTCACCCTTGATAAAGAAACTTTAAGTTTAGGTGTTGGTGAAGTTTACACACTTACTCCCACATTGACACCCGCTGACGAAACGGTAACTTACACATGGAAAACAGATAATAGTGCAGTAGCCACTGTTAATTCCAGTGGTCGAGTAGTAGCCAGAGGAGAGGGTACAGCAACAATCAAAGCTATTGCGTCCAACGGACTGAAAGCAACCTGTACACTTACCGTAACACCGCAGAAGACACTTACGCTTGACAAAGAAACGCTTAGTATTGGTGTTGGCGAAGTATACACACTCACTTCAACCCTGACACCGGCTGATGAAACAGTAACTTACACATGGAAAACAACCAATGCCAATGTAGCCACAGTCAACTCAAAGGGCAGAATTGTAGCCAGAGGAGAGGGTACAGCGGATATCAGACTGATTGCGTCCAACGGACTGAAAGCAACCTGTCATCTTACGGTAACACCGCAGAAAACGCTGACATTGGATACCACATCTCTTACAATGACCGCTATTGGTGAAAAGCATGTGCTTGTTCCTACACTGACACCGAATGATAGTTCTGTAACTTATACATTCAAGAGCAGTAACGCACAAGTTGCCTCTGTCAATTCTTCAGGAAGAGTAGTAGCCAGAGGAGATGGTACAGCAGTGATTACCGCTACAGCGTCCAATGGTCTGAAAGTAACCTGTCGTGTAACAGTTTCTTCAACAATGATTGCACAATAAAATCATAGATTGACATTTTTCAACAAAGGCTTATCCTGAAAAGATAAGCCTTTGTTTTTGTTGAAAGCCGTGAGAACGAAGAACTTGCTATTTATCAATAGTTTATGGTATAATATACAATGGTGATATGATGAAAATAGGCAATGTAACAATTAACGGAATAGTAGCCCTTGCTCCTATGGCAGGAGTAGCGGACAGGGCATTTCGGGAAATCTGTAAGAGATATGGTGCTTGTTATACGGTCAGCGAAATGGTAAGTTCCAAAGGGATTTCCTATCGCAACGAAAAAACAGCCACACTGATGGAAATTTCCAAAGAAGAACACCCATGTGCCATTCAGATTTTCGGTAACGACCCCGAAACGATGGCATTGGCAGGAAAGAGTGCCTTACAGTTTCACCCTGACATTATTGATATTAACATGGGTTGTCCGGCACCGAAAATCAGCGGAAACGGAAACGGTTGTGCATTGATGAAAACGCCGAAACTCTGTGGAGAAATAGTGAAAGCGGTAGTGAGAGCGGTAGATATTCCCGTGACGGTGAAAATCAGAAAAGGCTATAATAACGAATATTTAACGGCTTTAGAAGTGGCAAAATATTGCGAAGAAAACGGAGCAAAAGCCATTACGATACATGGGCGTACAGCAGAACAGATGTATAAACCTGTTGTGGACTGGGAGATTATTGCCACATTAAAGCAAAATCTGAGTATTCCGGTTATCGGCAACGGTGATATCACAGACCCGTTAAGTGCCGAAGCCATGCTTAAACAGACAAATTGTGATATGCTTATGGTAGGGCGTGGAAGTCTGGGAAATCCATTTATATTTCGGGAAATCAACGCTTACCTGTCAGACGGCAAGATTATTCCCAAAGCGACAAATACCGAAAAACTTTCGGTTATGACAGAACATATCCGAAAAATCTGTGATTATAAAGGGGAAAGAATTGGCATGAAAGAAGCCAGAAAGCATATTGCTTATTATCTTAAAGGTTTTTACGGAGCGTCAGCATTTCGCAATGAGGCAGGAAAACTTTGCACTTATGAAGAATTTTTGTCATTAACTGACAAAATTGGCAGTTTCTTAGAAAATTAAAAAAAATTTTGAAAAAAGTGTTGACATTTTCAAAACACTGTAGTATAATACCTATCGTTGACTGATGATAAGTCAAGCGAAAGTTAAGGCGGAATAGCTCAGCTGGCTAGAGCATTCGGTTCATACCCGAAGTGTCGTAGGTTCAAGTCCTATTTC
>CACYDZ010000227.1 GCA_902773265.1 uncultured Ruminococcus sp. | reverse complement strand
TTTTTGTCGAACTTTTTTCAAAAAGTTCGTGGGGTCAAGGGGTGAAACCCCTTGTGGGATTTTAAAGGGCAAAGCCCTTTAATCGGAAAAATTCAAACGGGGTCAAGGGGTGAAACCCCTTGTGGGATTGTTAAGGGCAAAGCCCTTAACCTACACTTAAATTTTTACACTGTATTTATCATAAAATTCTGCCGGTTTTGCTGTGGGATATTCTCCCGAAAAACACGCTGTACAGAAATCAATATTTGCATCAACCACACAACTCAACAATTCATCAACAGTGATAAACTTCAGAGAGTCTGCACCGATTTTTTCACAGAGTTCTTCGGGGGTAAGCTGATTGGAAATAAAATGTTCTTTCTGCGGAAGACTTATGCCATAATAACAAATATTCTTAAACTGTGGGGAAGCTACTCGGACATGAACTTCTTTTGCTCCTGCTTTTTTCAGCAATTCAACAATATGTGCCATCGTTCCGCCACGAACAATACTGTCATCAATAATAACCACTCTCTTATCCTTGACAGTAGATTTCAGCACATTGATTTTGATATCAAGAATCCTTTTCCGCATACTGTCGTTATCCATAGAAAGTGTACGACCAATGTACTTGTTTTTCATGATAGCAATACCGTAAGGAATACCGGAATAGAGAGAATAGCCGACGGCACAGCTTGAACCACTGTCGGGAACACCACACACCACATCTGCCTCCACAGGATATTTTTCGGCAAGAATTTTTCCGACATTCATACGGAAATTATGCACATTCTGACCGTCAAGCACACTGTCGGGGCGTGATACATAAATCTGTTCAAAAATACACATTGCTGTTTTCTGATGACAATAATTCGTGTAACTATGCAGACCATCTTCATCAATCACCACAATTTCTCCGGGTGCAACATCTCTGACAAAATCTGCCCCTAGACTGTCAAAAGAACAGCTTTCGGACGAAATCATATAGCTGTTTCGCATTTTACCGATACAAAGTGGACGGAAACCGTGTGAATCACGAACGGCAATCAGCTTACTGGGAGAAATAATGACCAGAGAATAAGCTCCCTCCAGCATATCTACTGCTTTGATAACGGCATCTTCAATACTGTCTGTCTGCAAACGCATACTGGCAATAATATAAGAAATCAGTTCCGCATTGCTGTTGGACTGGAATATCGCACCACCCTCAGCAAGCTGCTTATGGAGTTCCGCTTTATTGGTAATATCTCCGTTGTGGGCAATCGCCAGCGAACCGTATATATAACGCATAAGCAACGGCTGAACAGACGCAAAATCGTCATCTTCAAATTTCTGTAATGAATGACGAACATGACCTATCGCAATTTTACCGTTGGGAAGTTCTTCAAGAGCATTTTCACGGAATGCTTCTGAAATCAGTCCTTTGTTCTTGCAACAGGAAAATTCTCCGTTATCGTTGACACATATTCCGGCACTGTTCTGTCCACGATGCTGCAAAGAATACAGTCCGCTGTAAACTTCTGCAACGGAATTGATATCTTCATCATTGACATAAATGCCAAATACACCACATTCTTCCTGTGGCTTGTCATCTATGGAAAATAATCGTTTATCTTTCGGATGTATCGTATTGTTCACAGTTGTTCCACCTTACTTTGAATGGCTTTGTCTTTTGCGATAACCCCGTTTTTCATTTCTGATTTGAGATTTTCCAGTTTTTCGGCAAGCGTGTCATCAGACAATGAAAGTATCTGCACGGCAAGAATACCGGCATTGTCTGCACCGTCTATGGCAACGGTAGCCACAGGAATACCTTTGGGCATCTGTACGGTAGCCAGCAAAGCGTCAAGACCGTCCAGTGTGGACGACTTTACGGGAATACCGATAACAGGAAGTGTGGTATGTCCTGCAATCACACCTGCCAGATGTGCCGCCTTGCCTGCCGCCGCAATAATCACACCGAAACCGTTTTTTCTGGCATTTGCCGAAAATTCACAGGCAAGTTCGGGTGTGCGGTGTGCTGACATAACATGAACTTCTACGGGAACATCATAAGACTTCAAAGTCCTGATTGTCCCTGCAACAACAGGAAAATCACTGTCACTGCCCATAATAACCGCTACTTTTTTCATAATAAACAGTCCTTTCATCAGTCAACCAATCCATATCAGAAATCTGCCTATGCAAATCATTCTGACAGACAAACATCAACAGGCTGTGGCAAGTATATTCACCACAGCCTGAACGCCTTACACGGTAACAACATACAAGTATCCTGTAACAGTCATTATGTCATGATGACGACAAATAATAACAGTCATACAGCATACCTCCATGAGATTTGTTACTGCCTATATTTTATTGCATTTTTAAGATAATTGCAACTGTTTTTTGCTATTCTTTTCCAACAAGTTT
>CACYDZ010000226.1 GCA_902773265.1 uncultured Ruminococcus sp. | reverse complement strand
AGTACAGGGGCAGGTGAAGGAAAAACAACGTTATCCTCGAATCTGGCAATTTCGTTTGCCAAAAAACACTACAATACCATTATCATTGACTGTGACTTACGCCATCCATCATTGAGGGGACAGTTTGTAATTACGGAAGAAGAAAATGAATTGGGAATTGTAGATGTCATTACGGGAAGATGTACCCTGGAGGAAGCACTTGTACGAATGAAAAAAAGTGGATTATACGTTTTACCGGGAACAATACCTGTCGAAAATGCTGCAGAACTGATAGGTAGTAAGCAGATGCATGATTTGATAAAAGCTTTGGAATCCATGTTTGATTATGTCATTATTGACGCACCTCCGGTAGGTATTGTGGCAGATGCCTTGGAATTTAAAGATTATGTCGGTGGTGTACTTTTTGTTGTCAGACAAGATTATATCAAAGTCAACAGGATTAAGGAAGCTATTATGGAATTTGGTGCCAGTAAGATAGATATTTTTGGTTGTGTATACAATATGGCATCTGGAATTTTCGGAACAAAAGGTTACGGTCGTTATGGTCGTTACGGATACGGCTACGGTAGCTATAAGAAATATGGCAAATACGGTAAATATGGTAAGTATGGCAAATATGGTAAGTATGGATACGGCTACGGCAGTTATGGAAAATACAGTGATGCCAAAAGTTATGGCAATTATGGCGACAAAAATGCCAAAGGCTACGGAAATTACGGTAGTTATGGGAATTACGGTAATTATGGTGATTCAGAATCAAATCATGACGGTGGCTATGGTAATTATGGTGATTACGGTGATTATGGTAATTACGGTAGTTATGGTGATTCAGGAAGCTATGGTAATTACGGTGATTACGGCAATTACGGTGATTATGGCAATTACGGTGATTATGGCAATTATGGTGATTACGGCAATTACGGTAGTTATGGTGATTCAGGAAGTTATGGTAATTACGGTAGTTATGGTAGTTATGGTAGTTATGGTAATTATGGTAATTATGGTAATTACGGTAGCTATGGCAACTATGGAGATTATGGTAGTTATGGCAACTATGGCAACTATGGACCTGTTGCATATGGTGAAATGACAGACTATGGAGAAAGAGTTGCCACATTGAATTTGGAAAAAAATCAGGTGCCTGATGAGGAAGAAATTAATGATGTTTCTTTGTCTGAGGTAGCAGACAAGAAAACGGATCGTACAGAAGATACTGTTACAAATGATGAAAAAAGTCAGGTGGTTGCCCAGATATCTGAAACACCTTCTGAGGAAATTGGTAGTTCGTCTGAGCAAAAGAAAGAAAATACAAAAAATCGTCGAGGTCGAAAAAGCAAAAAGGGCAATTAAAAACTTGACAAAAAGTTGTTTATAGTAATTCTGCAAAAAAGGAATGGTAATTTTTGTTAAGAAGAATCATTAATTTTTTTATCACTATTTTAGCAATATCGGGAACACTGATTGTGATTATACTGGTATGCTTTTCTGATATGATTTTGGAAGTCAAGGATACAGGAACCAGTATTATGTCATCGAATAAATCAGTAACGGTTCATTTTGATACCGATCCGTTGGTTATTAACAACAGTGAAGTAAACTTAATGAAAGGTGTTGAAGCTGTTGACGAAGACGGTAATGATATCACCAGTAAATTGAGTTCATCAGTAATAAATGAGAACGATAGGAAATTTGTAGTATACAGTATTAACGGTAGTAGGTATGACTTACAAAATTTCAAAAGAAAACTGACAATCAAAAATTATAAATTGCCAAGTATAAAAATCATTAAGTCAAGCTATACGTGCGATATTAATGAAATTGATGAGTATATCAAAACACTGATAACAGATGGACAGATTTCAGGCGATGATGGACTGGGCAATGATATTTCATCGGGAATTTATCGTGACAAGACAGCACTTCAAATAACAAAAGCAGGTAATTATGATGTACCTTTGGTATTGGAAAACATATTCAGTGATACGGTGAGAAAGGAAGTCCGTCTTAAAGTCACCGGTAAACTTTATACAGTGAAAGTCAAACTGACGACAGAAACGACTACCATAAGGAAAAACAGTCGTTTTTCACCGAATTCTTATATTGCTTCAGCCACAGACAGTGACGGAAATGACATTCTTAATCAGATTATTTACAGAAGTGAAGTCAATCTGACGGCAGAAGGACGATATAAAGTGTATTATTATGTGGTAGGTTCAGGTGATGAAGAACCTATTGCTACACTGACGGTTGTTGTTACTGCTTAATCTGAGAAAATACCGTTATCACATAGTGGTAACGGTATTTTTGTTCACGGAAACAGGATATACAGCAGAGAACAAAAATATCCCAAAAATAAAATGTCTTAAATCATTGAATTTCATTTGTTTTTGTGCTATAATACAAAAAGTCTATATTTGACCGTGGTGGGGCAGGCATTTAAAACAGGCTGACTTGTGCTTTCCCTGAAATTCAGTGGCAGATATAGAAGAAAGTTTCATAACTTGTCTTCGTAGCTCAGCAGGATAGAGCGTTCGCCTCCTAAGCGAAAGGCCGTGGGTTCGAATCCCGCCGAGGACGCCATGCTAAGCTGATTTCTATGTTTTTTCATTGAAATTAGCTTTTTTGTTTTTCTGTGATTTTTGCATTGTCCGAAAACGGAAAAGGTTCAGCAAACGAAAAGATGGCAAAAATGAATCATTTTTACCATCAGAACTAAGTTTTTTCTGAGTATGACAGTTGTTTTGCAGAACCATTTGGTTGTCACTGTCATCAACTGCCGATAAAGAAAAGGGCAATAGGTATGAGAATAGCGATATGTCTTGGCAATTGATGAACCAGAACATTTTTAAATCGTTTCAAAAAGGTGTTAGGAAAAGTATACCATACCTTGTTCTTATTGCTGTATCTTTCCACAAAATTACACAGGCAGGTTGCCAGTATCATACATTCGAGATAAGCAATCAGATAAATAATAATTGTGACCAAATCCTCAATCAATGTACTGGTAATGCCGAAATCTGTGTACAGACTGTTCAAGGCAGTGACAACAAATGTTACCAAAGACCATAGTATACCCAGAACAATGCCCAGTCCGTTATTACGATGATATCCGTTTTTTCGTATGATGACGATATTTCCGACAACCACGGACAGCGACAGTAACAACATAACCGGAATCAGTCCGAATAATAAATCCAATACTGATTCCTGCAACAGAAATTCAAAAGCAGAAAATGTCAGAATTTCTTTTCGTATGACTTTAAAGATACTCAGTCCAGTCAGTCCCAAGTTAAACAGCAGAATACCACCATAAGCAATTCGTTTGTCAGAAAAATCTGATTGTTTCTTACATTCCAGAAATGACCATAACATAATTATTTCAATGGCAACGAGGATTATCAGCAGTTCCCACATAACTACCTTATATCCTGTAAAATTCAGCCCGTCAAATTTTTTTTCAAAGATTGTTCCCAGATTTGCTACGTAAAAGTGGGAAGAAACGGTTGTGTTATTTTTGTCTATCCGTGTTTTTACATCAACATAACCACGTCCGACAGATTTTACACTGACTATCATTTCACCCGTATCGTTCAGATAAATACCTTTCAAGGCAAGAATATTTTCGTGGTCGAATGTTACAGAAACATTGTCATATGCTCTGTTTTCGGGATAGTAACGTGTATGGATATCATATACATTGCCTACACGGACAATCAGCACAGAGGTAACGATAATTGCCAGTGCTACAAAAAAGTTTAATACCAACCATCTTTTTTTCATTGTCTTTTCTGCTACTCAAAATATGGACGAATATACCCATATTGAGAAAATTCCTGTTTCATCGTATCCGATTTTGCCAAAGCTACCATCGTT
>CACYDZ010000225.1 GCA_902773265.1 uncultured Ruminococcus sp. | reverse complement strand
TGTAAGCTAACACTTAGTTGAACAATCTGAACGAAGTGAACCATAAAAGTTTTTTGTCCGCTTTTTTCAAAAAAGTGAAAGGCATAGCTCTTTTTCGGCGGGGAAAATCGCTTATAGCGATTTTATTTTTAAAGGTGGCAGTCTTTAAACCATATGGAAGAAAGGATTTTTATATGAATATTATTGTAACAGGCGGTGCAGGATTTATCGGGTCAAACTTTGTGTTTCATATGCTGGAAAAATATCCTGATTATCGTATTATTTGTTTGGATAAACTCACCTATGCCGGAAATCTTTCTACATTAAAAAGTGTGATGGATAACCCGAAATTCCGTTTTGTCAAAGCAGATATCTGCGACAGAGATGCTGTAGAAAAACTCTTTGCGGAAGAAAAGCCTGATATAGTGGTCAATTTTGCGGCAGAAAGTCATGTTGACCGTTCTATCGAAACGCCCGAAATTTTCTTACAGACAAACATTATTGGTACAGCCGTTCTGATGGACGCTTGCAGGAAATTTGGGATTAAAAGATATCATCAGGTATCTACTGATGAGGTGTACGGTGATTTACCACTTGACCGTCCTGACTTGTTCTTTACCGAAAATACACCTTTACATACCAGTTCACCTTACAGCAGTTCCAAAGCAGGTGCAGATTTATTGGTACTGGCATATTATCGAACCTATAATTTACCCGTGACGATTTCCAGATGTTCAAACAATTACGGACCTTATCATTTTCCCGAAAAACTCATTCCTCTTATGATTGCAAATGCCCTCAATGATAAACCGTTACCCGTCTATGGTGAAGGCATCAATGTCCGTGACTGGCTGTATGTCAAAGACCACTGTAAAGCGATTGACCTTATTATTCATAACGGAAGAGTAGGGGAAGTCTATAATGTCGGCGGTCATAACGAAATGCGTAATATAGATATTGTAAAGCTGATTTGTAAAGAACTTGGCAAGAGTGAAGATTTGATTACTTTTGTCAAAGACCGCAAAGGTCATGATATGCGTTATGCGATTGACCCGACAAAAATTCACAACGAACTTGGCTGGCTACCCGAAACAAAATTTGAGGACGGTATTAAAAAGACTATCCGTTGGTATCTTGAAAATCGTGAATGGTGGGAAGAGATTGTCAGCGGTGAGTATCGTAACTACTATGAAAAAATGTACAGCAATCGTTGAGAGGTAAATCATGAAAATTTTTGTTACAGGTGTAAACGGACAGCTTGGTCATGATGTTGTCAACGAGGCGATTAGTCGTGGATATGAGGTAATCGGCAGTGATATTACCGAAAAATACAACGGTATAGAAAAAAAATCGGCAGTTGCCGTTGCTGATTATATACAGATGGATATTACCGACAGGCAAAAAGTGGAAGAGATTTTGCAGAACACAAAACCTGATGTAGTTATTCACTGTTCGGCATGGACAGCAGTTGACCTTGCCGAAGAAGAACAGTACAGACAGCAAGTGTATAATGTCAACTATCACGGTACAGAAAACATTGCCCATGCTTGTAAAGTGATACAGGCAAAAATGATATATATAAGTACGGATTATGTTTTTGACGGTACAGGTGTTCAGTTATGGCAGGCAGACTGCAAAGAATTTTCTCCACAAAATATCTATGGCGACAGCAAATTACAAGGCGAACTGGCAGTCAGTCATTTGCTGGAGAAATATTTCATTGTCAGAATTGCATGGGTATTTGGAATTAACGGTAAGAATTTTGTCAGAACCATGCTGAATGTCGGTAAGAAATACGATACAGTAAGGGTTGTCAATGACCAGATAGGAACACCCACCTATACATTTGATTTAGCGAAGTTGCTTATAGATATGAGTGCAAGCACAAAATACGGTTATTATCATGCGACTAACGAGGGTGGTTATATTAGTTGGTATGATTTTACCTGTGAAATTTATCGTCAGGCTGGCTATACGACAGCCGTTATTCCTGTTACCACAGAGGAATATGGTTTGTCAAAGGCAAAACGCCCTAAGAACAGCCGTCTGGATAAAAGTAAATTAAAGGAGAACGGATTTTCGTTGTTACCTGACTGGAAAGACGCTGTAAGGCGTTATCTGAAAGAAATGAATCAAAATTGAAAGGCTTACGGTATTATGGGACAAATAAAAGTAACGCAAACACCGATAGAAGGAGTTTGTGTAATAGAACCTACTGTTCACGGTGACAGGCGTGGCTATTTTACAGAAACCTACAACAAAAGGGATATGGCAGAGTTCGGACTGGATATGGAATTTGTACAGGATAACCAGTCCATGTCCGTGAAAGGCGTACTCAGAGGACTGCATTTCCAGAAACACTTTCCGCAAGGAAAATTAGTGAGAGTAATTAAGGGCAGAGTATTTGATGTTGTGGTAGACTTGCGTCAGAACAGTACCACTTACAGCAAGTGGTTTGGTATTGAACTGACAGCAGAAAATCATAAGCAGTTATATATTCCAAAAGGTTTTGCACATGGATTTCTGGTATTGAGTGATGAAGCAGAATTCTGTTACAAAGTAACAGATTTTTACCATCCGAATGATGAAGGCGGTCTGGCATGGAATGACCCTGAAATCGGTATAGAATGGCCTGAAATCGTCGGGGAATACAAAGGAACATCTGATAGTGACGGATATACTTTGAAAGATGGTACACCGCTTAATTTAAGTGACAAAGACAAGAAAAACCCCGTACTGAAAGATGTATTCAAATTTTAAGGAGAAAGGCACATAACTGAAAAAACAGCAGTTATGTGCCTTTCTTATAGAAAAATAACCTCTGACTATGACAACGAAAAGTTTTTGTCAACTTTTTTCAAAAAGTTGTGGGGTTAAGGGGCAAAGCCCCTTAGCGGGATTTTAAAGGGCGGCAGCCCTTTA
>CACYDZ010000224.1 GCA_902773265.1 uncultured Ruminococcus sp. | reverse complement strand
GTTTAAGGGCGTTGCCCTTAAAAATCCCACAAGGGGACTTTGTCCCCTTGACCCCTACCACTTTTGAAAAAGTGGACAAAACTTTTAATTGTCATCGCTGAACGCTTGATAATCAATCCGAACGAAGTGAGCCTTGAAAGTTTTTTGTCCACTTTTTTTCAAAAAAGTGGGCGGGGTTGAGGGGCGGCAGCCCCTCAGCAGAATTTTTAAGGGCGGCAGCCCTTAAACTCAAATAAACAGTGGTCTTATTTGTTGGTGTTCCAATGCTTTTTCCAATGTAGGAATTACCTTATCGAAATCCGCTACAAGAGAATTAGGTTTTTTAATAATATCGTCCTGTTGCATGGGTACGAGATAAAGATTTTTAAAATTCATGACTTTTCCTAAATTCTGTGCCGAAATTCCCAGAGCGTCATTAGAGGCAAGGGCAATAACAACAGGTTTTCCCACTCTTAACAAAGACTTGCAGCTCATTGTCACGCTGGTATCTATGACACCGTTTGACAATTTAGCCAAAGTGTTGCCTGTACAGGGAGCAATCACCAAAGCATCACACATATTTTCAGGGCCGAGCGGTTCGGCATCTTTGATTGTCCTGATAACTTTTTTCTGGGAAATGTTTTCCAGTTTATCCAAAAATTCCTTAGCTGTTCCAAATCTTGTATCAGTGGACGAGGCATTTTGTGACATAATGGGTATGATATCATAACCTTGTTCTTTGAGCTTTTCCATCTGCGGTATGGCTTTACTGAAAGTACAGTACGAACCGCATAAGGCAAAAGCAATTCTTTTACTGTTCACATAGTTTCCTCCTCAAGAATATTAAAAATCGTATTTTTGATAATTTCTCCTGAGGTTTTAGGTGCGACTTTTCCAGGTAAGGAGAGTGCGTGAACGGTTGGAATACCCATTCTTTTGGCACTTTCAAAGTCGACACCGCCCAAACCCGAAGCTAAATCAATAATCAGTGCATTAACGGCAATCTTAGCCATAATTTTAGAATCCAGTATCAATGACGGAACCGTATTAAAAATAATATCAAATTCTCCGCTGTCGATGATACGCCCGTGTTCTACGGCATTATATCCGCCAAGTTTTATCCATGCAAGCGACTCTTTCCGTCTTGCCGAAACATAGACTTCTGCTCCAAGACCTTTCAACATCTGAGCCAGTACTTTTCCGATACGACCGTAACCCGTGACAAGACATCTTGACCCGTTGATTGTACCGCTGTATTCTCTGATAGCGATTTCGATTGCCCCTTCTGCGGTAGGAACGGCATTGCATACCTGCATTTCTTCTCTGTCGAGAAAATCATATACCTGAATATCCTGCCATTTACGAGCGGTTTTTAACAGTCTGTCTTTTGTGGGACAAAACACTTTCTTACCTCTGAAATGTCCGGCAAATTCTTCATTCATCACGATTTTCCTGTCTGAAAACGGTGTATTCAAAGTTTTGCCGTCTTTTGTCAGTGGCAGGGGGAAGATGATGATATCACTGCACAATGCGGTATCTTCCCAAGACTGTACATTGTCAGAAATATTGATTTTTTCAAAGCAGCTGGTATATACTCTGTATCCGTCGGTTCTGATGGCATTTGCCACAGCGAGCTGGCGTTTATCTCCGCCGATAATTCCAAAAGTTTCTGATTTCATTTTGCAGTACCTCTCTGTTTTCTTATTTGTAATACGGTTATTACATAATATGTATGCTTATCCGATTTGTGTACAGCAAAAGAAGTTTTTTATATGAAAATGAATAATTCCCCCAGCAATGCTGAGGGAATTATCCAGATAGTGTATTAGGGTTAATTGTAAGTTGTAAGCTAATGTTAATCTGTAGTACTCTTGACTACGCTATTATTATAATCTGAATTTTCTGTTTTGTCAATACCTTTTTTGAAAAAAATAAAAAATATTTAAATTTTTTTATAACTTGTGGTTAAAATTCCGTGTTACTTTTTCTCAAAGGACATACAGTCTGTACACTGTTCCATTTCCGGATTGTTTTCGTGAGTGCCTACCTGAATACAGTTAAGAGAACAGTTGTTTTTGATATCGCAATGATGTTTACACTGTGTGACGGTACATTTGATACATTCGTTAGCATAAGAGTTGTGCATAATAAAAATCCCCTTTAATCATTCATTTAGATTTGACTTTATCGTCATTTATAGTATGTTCCGAAAAGAAGAAAGTTATGCACTTAAAATAAAAAACAACATATTGTATAAACGAGGTGGTTAATATGGCAGAAAATCTGAGAGAATTTATTGTAATATTACTTTCATCATTTGGAATCCTCTACATATACAAGAGCATACTAATATTCTTATTACGAAATAAGTATGACAAAGAAATCTACATTGTCATTCCCGTAAATAAAGGCTGTGAAAATGTAGAGCAGATAATCCGAAGCAGTGCAGAAAGATGTGAAATAATGGGAAAGAACCGATGGGAAAAAATAGTCTGTGTAGATTACGGTTGTACGGAAGAAGAAAAAACGGTTATTTTAAATCTTTGTGAAGAATATTCTTTTGTGGAATATATGACTGTTTCAGCATTTGCAAAGCAGTTTTCTGCATAAAATCCAGGCGTATTCTGAAAAAAACTCTTTCGGAATACGCTATATAATTCACATTTTATTCATAAAATAGATGTTGTATAATTGTCTATTTATGGTAAAATAACAACATACTTATATAAAAAGTGGAGGGATTTTATGAAAAATTTCAGTTTGTTTTATCCGATGGATTACCAAAAATCACCATTGAGTATGAACAGTGAAGCAATCAATGATTTATCTGTTGATTACATAATAGAAAATCTCACAGAGGATGGTTTTGAACAGAATACCATCAAACAAATGCTTACACAGATAGAATGTAACGAAGAACTGATAAAGTACCGTTGTGACATTTTTGAAGATTTTTTAAATTTACCGCAGCTGCGTACAAGCCTTACAGAACTGCTGGCAAAACTTTCAGAATTGCGTGAAATTGATAAATTCAAAAAAGATACAGATGCCAGTTCACTCTGGCAGCTTATCAACCGAATGAGAGAAATCAACAGTTATATTGATTGTGTCAAGGCATTGAAGAGTACGCTTGAAAAAACAGAAGTTCATTCGGACGGTTTAAAGACCCTGAAAAGACTGGTAACAGAAATTTATGAGGACGGAGCATTTGAACCGTTACAGCAAGATATCAATGACCTTTTCAAAAAAGCAAGACAGTTACACAGCGTCACCATAGGAATTAATCTTGATGATATGTTACGCCCTGTCAGAGCAGGCATATTGTCACTCAACGGAAGGGAATTTACCGACAGCGGATTATTGAAACGCTTTATGAATTCTATGGTGGCAACCAAAAAAGAAGCGGAGATACAGCCAGGAAATGACTATGCCAATTTAAAATCTTTTCACCCTGCGTCAACCAAGGAGTATAAAATGGCTTATGATGATACGCCCACAGGAGCTGACCGTCTTTCGGACAGCATGAAACAGGTTGTGACAGAAATTCTTGACAGGATTGTTCGCAACATCAAAGATGTACTGAAAAAGCATGTCAATGTCAATGGTTATACATTTGTATCCCTTATTCCCGAGATTATTTTCTATGTGAGATGGGCGGAATTTATTGAAAAGGTGAAAGCGAAAGGTTTACCGCTTTGTAAAGCTGAAATATTACCCGTAGACAACCGTGAAATTCATGCTGAAGATATCTACAATCTGAAACTTGCGATTAAATCCGTATCAGGAGAAGATATGCACATTGTAACCAACAAGTTAGATTTTGATGACGATACAGGAAGAATTTTCATTCTGACAGGACCAAATCGTGGTGGTAAAACAACGATTACACAAGCCTTAGGAATAGCGGTATTGATGGCACAGTGCGGAATTTATGTACCGTGCAGCCGTTTACAGTTAAGCCCTTGCGACAACATCTATACACATTTTCCTGCTGATGAAAATGAAACAGTCGATTTGGGCAGACTGGGAGAAGAATCCTCCAGACTTGCGGAAATTTTTGCCACAGCAACATCAAAAAGCCTGATTTTACTCAACGAAAGTCTTGCCACAACCAATGTTACAGAGGGAATATATATTGCTACAGATGTTATCAAAGCCATGAGATATTTAGGGGTAAGATGTATTTTCAATACACATATGCACGAATTAGCGGCAAATGTCGGCAATATGAATACAGCGGTAGACGGAAACTCCAAAATAGAGAGCATGGTAACAGGTGTCGAAAACAGAGAGCGTTCTTTTAAAGTGTTCATCAACCCTCCACAAGGATTAAGTTATGCCAAAGATATTGCTGAAAAATACGGTGTGACTTTCGACAAGATAAAAAGTACGATTGACAGTAAAAAATCATAAAGAATGGTTGAGCTATGAAAATTAAAAGTTTTTGTCCACTTTTTTCAAAAAGTGGCGGATTCCAAAGGCGGAGCCTTTGGGCGGGATTTTAAAGGGCGACAGCCCTTTAACTCCCAAATTGATTTGAGAGAGCTGGTAAACTATACTTTTTTTCAGGTGATAAAAGAGAAATATACATTCTTTAAGAAGATTGATAGAACATAAATAATATGATAAGAAAAAAGGCTGTTGCAATTTTCATTCTGCGACAGCCTTTTTCTACAATTACAGTTACAGCTTAGACAAAAGTCATATAAATTACTGTAAGGACAATTTCCACAAATCATTCAGCATGGTGACAAAAAATTCTTTGCTGTCGGCAGGAACTTCAGCGGAAAAATTCTGATTTTTGTTGATTAAAGTGTAAGTCAGAAGATTATACCGCATAAACAAGGTAAAAATCATTTCAGGACTTTGTGAAGCCAGTAATCTTTTACAGTGGGACGGATTATCAAGATTTTTACTCAATTCTGTAACAAGTCTGTCTGTTTTCTGTTCATACGATGACATGGTTTTTTCGGGAGTAACAGTGTTGACTTTTACACAAATATCATGCACTTCATCACACATCATACAGTCAATCAGTTTATCTAACCTTACGAGAGCCTCACCAATAGTACAATTCATCATAATACATCTCCTATAAATAATAACGAAAATCAGCAAGCTATCACATATGCTTCGTGAATTAACTCAGGTGACATTGTAACACACAATGCTCAGAAATGCAACAAGAAATTGATTAGGATTTTAAAAATATCACTGTGACCTAAACAGATATAGTGATGACTTAAAATTGGTATATAATAGCAAAATATTCACATTGGTTTAAACACAGACCTATCTAAAATATAAGTAAACCTGACATTTAATCATGCCATTATATAATTTGCGTCTTTTGTCGGCTTTGCGTCCGAAAAGCACTTCAAATTCTTCATCTGGACTGATAACCGTATAAGTGTAACCCTGTTTTTTGAAAAATTTTTCACCCATAATTCGATAGATATTTTTTGCCTGTTCTATGTCAAGCAATCTTTCACCGTAAGGAGGATTGGTAATAACTTTGCATTGTTCAAAATCGCAGGAAAAATCTCTGATATCTCTTTTTTCAAAAGTAATGATATCTCCGACACCCGCCTTTTTGCAGTTAGACAGAGCAACATCAATCGCATGAGGGTCAATATCATAACCGACAGCACGAAAATCACGGTTTGTTTTTTCTTGAGAGAGTGCGTTATCCAATTCCTGTTTCCAGATATTTTCATCAATCATACGCCAGTGTTTAAAAGAGAAGTCACGGTTTTTGTTAGGGGCGATGTTGAGTGCTTTCAGAGCAGACTCAACTAATATTGTTCCCGAACCGCAGAAAGGGTCAACTACAATATCCCCATTATGTACATGAGATAAATCAGCCATTGTGGAGGCAAGTGTTTCTTTGATAGGAGCGTCTGTAGAAACAGCCCTGTAACCTCTTTTGTGCAGACCGTTTCCCGAAGTATCAATCATAATACTTACCTTGTCTTTCATGATGAGAAACTGTATCTGAAACAAATCGCCTGTTTCTTCCAGCCATTGTACATGATATTTACTTTTCAGTCTTTCGACAATGGCTTTTTTAATAATTTTCTGACAGGCAGGCACACTGCTTAACTGAGAATTTAAACTTCGTCCTTTTACAGGAAATCGGTCATTTTTACCTATCCACTGTTCCCAAGACATATTTTTAACATTCTGAAAAAGCTGTTCGAAAGTTTTTGCGGTGAATTTACCCATTTCGATTAAAATTCTCTCACTGTAACGAGAACAGAGGTTAGTTCTTGCCAGCATATTGAAATCCCCCTGAAAATTGACCCTGCCATTTTCGGGCTGTACATTTTCAGCACCCATAAACCGCAATTCATTGGCAACAAGACCCTCAACGCCGAGCATACAAGGGGCAACAAGATTCATTTTCATAAAAATCCTACTCCTTTTCATAAACACACACGGCGGTCAACAGTGTATCACTGCTGACCGCCTGATAAACTGTCAATGTGCTGACAAGTATATCACAAACCGAAAGGATATTCAATGATTAATCTTCATCATCGCCTGGAATAAGCAATCCGTATTTGCCCGCTTTTCTTTTGTAAACAACGGCAATTTCGTTGGTATCAGCGTCTTTGAACATGAAGAACTGGTGATTAAGCAAATTCATCTGCAGGACAGCTTCTTCAACTGACATAGGTTTAATAGGGATAGTTTTTGTTCTGGCAATTTCAAATTCTTCTTCTTCCACATTCTCATCTGCAAAATCATAATCAGCAATAAAGCTGTCAAAAGCAACAGCCCCTTTGTGTTTCTTTTCCAGCTTAGTTTTGTTTTTGCGGATAAGTCCTCCGATAACATCAACAACCTTGTCAACAGCGTCATTCATTTCGGCACAGGTCTGTTCTGCACGATAGATAATACCTTTGTCTTTGATGGTAATTTCTACGGTCTGGTCATTTTTCTGCACGGTAACGGTAACATAGGCAACAGTGTCATCACTGAAAATTTTACTGAATTTGCCCAGTTTTTTCTCTACACGGAATTTGAAATTATCCCTGAGATTAACATTTCTTTCGATATAAGTAATTTTCATAAAAATTTACCTCCATAAACGGACTGATTTTTGGAAAGTGCGGGTAACAAATTACCTTTTCTTTCTGATATTACTATTATAGCACATAATTTATAAAAAATAAAGAGTTTTTATCAGAATTTTGTTTAAAAATTTTATTTTGTCAATGATTGACAAAATATTATTTTTTATTTATGATATAAAGGCATAACAGAGGGTATCGACAAAAACTAAGGAGAGAAAATCATCATGTCAGACAGTTTTTCAAGAACACAACTGCTCTTAGGAGATAAAGCGATGGAAAAAATCAGGAATGCAAGGGTAGCTGTTTTCGGAATAGGAGGAGTAGGGGGATATGTGGTTGAAGCATTAATACGCAGCGGTCTGGAAAAAATTGACATTATAGATAACGATAGTGTAAGTATCACCAATATCAACCGTCAGATAATTGCCACCGTAGGAAATATTGGCAGAGATAAAGTTGATGTTGCGGAAGAAAGAATTAAGGAAATCAATCCACGAGTAATCGTTCACAAACACAAAACATTTTTTACAGCGGAGACATCAGCGGAATTTGATTTCAGTCAATATGATTATGTAGTAGATGCCATAGACACGGTGGCAGGAAAAATAGAATTAGTCCTGAAATGCAACGAGACAGCAACGCCGATAATCAGCAGTATGGGAGCAGGCAATAAACTTGACCCGACAGCTTTTGAAACAGCAGATATTTATCAGACATCAGTCTGTCCGCTGGCAAGGGTAATGCGACACGAATTAAAAAAGCGTGGCATACGGAAACTGAAAGTAGTATATTCCAAAGAGAACCCGGTAACACCGCTTGAAAGTACAGAAACCAAAGGAACAACAGGCAGAGCCGTTCCAGGAAGTACAGCATTTGTTCCGTCAGTTGCCGGTCTGATTATAGCAGGCGAAGTAATAAAAGATATCATCAAATAATAAACTTTAAAAGAAAATCTCTTGAAAATTCAAGGGATTTTCTTTTAAAATAAACCGTATATAATAAAATTTTGTGTATTTTACAATAAAAAATAAACTTTGTTAATTTAAAATTTACTACAAAAACAACTCAAAAAATAAAAAAGCAGTCATTCAAAAGAACAACCGCTCAATCAATAACGATACCGTTTATAAATTCCATGCCACAAGGCATGATATTCTGTGTAAAAGTAGCATAAATATCTGTTGACTGAATTTCAAGATTTAACATTGTTCTGGCAAAATCCGAAAAATCATCTGGCAAATTAGTAATTTTAGTAACGACAGGTAAGGCAGTATTCTTTTTCATTTGTTTAAGAATTTCAGCACCTCTTTTATTAAATCCCAAAATTCTCAGATAGGGGACACCTCGATTGAGAAAAGATTGTGTAATTCCTAAAAATGCTGCTATTAAAATTCGTCTTAATCCTGCATAGGTATAGCGTTTAGACTTAGCGTTTTCAATTATCTCATCAAATGCCATAGACTTTTGCACAGCTTTTCTAATTTTATACTCCAGTCCTTCATGGATATCCGCTATTTCAGAAAGTTCTTCGACAGACATATTTCGCAATCGGTAAAGGACAGCACGCATATTATTCTCCATACAAGCGATTTCTCCGTTATGAATACACTGACATAATATATCATAGGAAGTTTCAGGAATAAAATTTTTAAATTCACATTGTTTTAAAATTAAATTTCTGATATTGCCTGCACTGGCAAATTCAGAAAAAATCTGACAGCTGTTATGGTCATCGCCAATTCTCCGAAAGGCAATGGGAATAATATCCGAACGGTATTCATTCAACGCTTTGATATACTCAATAGCCAATATATTATTAGGCATATTCAGAATATCAGCATACTGATTACTAAAAAAATTCACAATATTGGCAACCGCATTTGGATAGCTGATACCTTTTTGCATTTCTTGTTTCAATAGTAAATGAAATTCTGCATTCTGCATACTATCAGCTATCTGTTTCAGAATAGTTGTGTCGCCACATTCACTACCGAATGCAAGATAATCACAGCACCCCATACTGTCAGCTATCTGAACACCACCTCTGGCAAAATTCTGTGCGTTTGACATAGCATAGGGAAGAGGCAATTCCAGAACCAAGTCCACACCGCCCTTCAAAGCCATTTTCACACGAGAATGTTTGGAAATAATCGCCACATCTCCACGCTGAACAAAATTACCACTCATAATAGCAGTAATATGCGTAGCACCATGTTTACGACATTGTTCAATCAGATATTGATGTCCTTTATGGAAAGGATTGAATTCACTGATAATAACATAATTTTTCATTTGACACGCCCTCAAAATTTCAATAAAAAAAGGTTGAATTTGCAAGTGATTTGTATTATTATATAATAGAAGTTGTCGTACTGTAAAGTTACTGACACGAAAATTTTTTACATAAGGAGAGAATTTGACATTATGATGATTCTTGTAATCAATGCGGGAAGTTCGTCATTGAAATATCAGTTATTTGATATGAAAAACGAAACCGTACTTTGCAAAGGAAACTGTGAAAGAATAGGACTGGACAAAAGTTTTATCGGACACAAAACAAGTGACGGCAGAAAAGCAGAAAAAGTAGTGGAAATGAAAGACCACAAGGATGCTTTTATGCAAGTCAATGCTATGCTGACAGACGCACAGTATGGGGTAATCAAAAGTACAGACGAAATCACAGCAGTAGGACACAGAGTAGTACAGGGCGGTGCAAAATTCAGTAAAAGTGAACGGATAACAGATGAAATTATCAATGCTATCAAAGAATTAATTCCGCTTGCTCCTTTGCACAACAAAGGTCATGTTCAGGCAATCGAGGCTTGTACAGAAGTATTCGGAAAAGAAGTACCGCAGGTAGCCGTATTTGATACAGCTTTCCATGCAACCATGCCACCCAAAGCGTACATTTATCCTATTCCTTATGAATACTATGAGAAGTACAACATTCGCCGTTATGGTTTTCACGGAACATCTCATCGTTATGTCAGCAACCGTTGGACAGAACTTACAGGAAAGTCACTTGAGGGTACAAAGATGATTACTTGTCATTTGGGCAACGGTTCATCCATTACAGCTATTCAGGACGGAAAAGTTATTGATACCAGTATGGGACTTACTCCACTTGATGGTTTCATGATGGGAACCCGTTGCGGAACACTTGACCCGTCGGTTGTTACCTATATTGCAGAAAAAGAAAACCTTACCCCTCAGCAGATGAGCGACATTCTTAACAAGAAATCAGGTTTACTGGGTATTTCAGGTGTTTCCAGTGATGACAGAGATGTTACCAAAGCGGTAGATGAGGGCAACGAAAGAGCAAAGCTGGCACATGATATTTTAAGATATGAAATTGAGAAATTCATTGGCGGATATTATGTTGCATTAGGCGGATGTGATGTTATGATATTCACAGCAGGTCTGGGAGAAAACCAGTCAAGGCACAGACAAGCTATCTGTGACCAGCTGGCTTGTTTAGGCGTAAAGGTTGACCCTGAACTGAATAAGAAGATGGTACTTGGTAAAGAGGGCAAAATTTCAGCAGAAGACAGTAAAGTTGAAGTTTATGTTATTCCCACCAACGAGGAACTGGTTATTGCAAGGGATACACAGTCAATCGTTGAAGCGATGAAATAATTCAGAAAATAACACTCCGTTATAAATTTATAACGGAGTGTTTGGTATGACAATGAAAAGTTTTTGTCGAACTTTTTTCAAAAAGTTCGTGGGGTCAAGGGGTGAAACCCCTTGTGGAATTTTAAAGGGCAAAGCCCTTTAATCGGCTAAAATAATTATTTGATTTTCAACCACTCAGGTAGAAATTTTTTGGCAAACAAGGAGTAAGGGAATGGATAAAATCATAGAACTATTAAGAAAATGGCAAATGCCGACCTATGCAGATTTGTTGGAAAAGTATAAAGCCGTGATATCGTATTTGTTTTTTGGTGCTTGTGCGACATTCATCAATATAGGAACTTATATTATCTGCTTTGATGTATTTCATATCAGTAATATGGTCAGTAATGTTATTGCATGGGTGACGGCTGTTATTTTTGCCTTTTTTACCAACAAACTCTGGGTATTTGAAAGTAAATCATTTGACACGGCAACATTTTTCAGAGAAATGTTTTCTTTTTTCGGCTGTCGACTGCTGACACTTGTTGTAGACTTGGCAATTATGTATGTTGGTGTAGATGTACTGGAACTTAACGAAATACTGTTTAAGGTTATTGCCAACATTGTTGTTATTATTTTGAACTATGTGGCAAGCAAACTGATTATTTTCAAAAAATAAAATATCATTGGAGTAATATACTATGAGGATATATTCAGAAAAAATTAATAAAACAACAAAAAAAAATACAAGTATAATTATTTGTTGTTTTGTTATATTCAGCTTTATTACGATACTGATAAGCTGTTACAGTACATCTCCATTGCATAAAAATTCATACGGAATAGATTCCCCGATATTTATGAACATGGGCAAAGGAATTTTAAATGGAGATATTCCTTACCGCGATTTATTTGACCATAAAGGACCATTAATATTTTATATTGATGCATTGGGTTGGAAACTGTTCGGAAATACTTTAGGAATATTTATCATAGAAGTTATTTTTATGACAGTTGATATGTTTTTTATTTATAAAATATCCAGATTGTTTTTAGGAATAAAAAATTCTTTAATTTCTCTTATTATTTTCGATATAGCGTTTATTTCCAATATTGAACTTGGCAACAGAGTAGAAGAATATTCATTACCATTTTTAATTATTCCGATGTATCTTTTATTGAAAGTTATTTTAGAAGGTGATAATTTTACAGAAAAGCACCCAATGACTTATAGCTTTATATATGGTATTTGTTTTATTGTGAATATATTAAACAGAATGAATAATGCTGCCATAGTATGTGGTGTGTTTTTGACTTTGACTGTATTATTTTTGCAACAAAAAAAATTTAAAGTGCTGTTGATTCATTTTAGCTTTGGATTATTAGGAGTGCTTGTTATCTGTATTCCTGTTATCTGTTATTTTTACTATAATAATGCTTTAGAGGAATTTTTATACGCAAATTATACTTTTAATTTTATAGCAGCATTTCATGGAGCAGAAAAAACATCTTCTATTATTTTTGATACTTTTATGATGATTTCTAGTCTGTTAATTACAACTATTTTTATAGTAATTTTTAAATCAAAAGCTAAAATTCGCACAGAAATATTAATATATTATTTTTGTTTATCTATTCCCACAGCTTTTTCTGTTTGGTTAGGTTCAAATTTCCTTCATTATTTGATTATATATATTCCCATTTTATCATTGTCTTATAGTCTTAGTGTGTACATTATAAAAAAACAATTTTGTAAATCAAAAACTAAAAAAAACATTTTATTATTTATTATGGTGCTGCTATTTGTTTTTCCTTATATAACCTCATTTTTGCAAGTAACAGTAATGTCAGCAAAAGTTTTGGCAAGACAAACAATTCTTTCTCTGAATATCAAACAAATTTCTGTATCAGAATATGATAACACAGTGGATAAGAATATAGAAAAACTCCTATCTTATATTCCAAAGAACGAGCGTGATAGTGTATGGTGTTATAATGTTAAACCTGAATTTTATATCAGAGCAGATATTTTACCATGTTATAAATACTTCATTCTTCAGACCACTCATGCAAGCTTTGATGAAAATATAAACAAAGAAATTGATGATTTTTTGAATTTTACTCCACCAAAATGGATTGTCTTTTCAACTGAAGATTTACAAAATGCTAATCGAACACTTTTAAAAAAGTTAGATTCAGAATATCAATTTATTATTGATACAAATGATACACTGATGGGACAACTTTGTTTATATATGAGACAAAATCATAAGACTTGATAAGGGGGAAATAGCAAAAATGAAATTGAATAGTACACAACTTGATGAAGTTATCGAAGAAATCAAGAACAGAACAAAGCAACCATGTTACAAAATTACAGTCGACAAGACAGTGACACCCGATATTTTTGACAGTAAATTCGGAGGTCTGCCATACTGGGATTTAGCAAAAGAATATCCCACCGACAGTAAAGGAAACAAACTGTTATTACTGGCACAGATTAATTTTGATAAAGCACATCTTGACAAACCACTGCCGACAAAAGGAATGTTGCAATTTTTTATTTCATCGTTTGAATTTGACGATTGTTATGGTATGGATTTTGACTGTCAGGATAATCAGGACGGGTTCAGAGTAGTGTATCATAAACAAATAGATACAACTGTTACCAAAGCAGATATTGAAAAATTATCCATACCGACAGATGAATACTTTCCTGTGGACAGAGAGTTAGCGGTAAAAATCACTCCCGATGAAAATTATATAGGTCTTGATATTGTTGATGATATTTTCAGAGAGATTGTCATAGAAAAGTTTGGCAAAGAATATTATAAAGATACTGATGAAAATGTGTATGAATATTTAGAAGACGATGGTTTTGACCGATTAGCGAAAGAAACATCAAGTGATGGACATAAATTGTTAGGTACACCATATTTCACACAGAGTGACCCCAGACCGTATAATGAAAGATATACTCGTTATGATACATTACTCTTTCAGATAGACAGTGACGGCGGCTATAACAAAGATGATAAATACCACTATGAAATTATATGGGGTGATTGTGGGGTAGCGAATTTTTTTATTAACCGTAAAGATTTGGAAAACTGTGATTTCAGCAAAGTACTTTTCAACTGGGATTGTTGCTGATAAAAATAATTTTGAAAAGGGTATTGCAATTTGACAGAATATGTGTTAAAATTTATATGTTGTTTATGAAAAGCAGAAAGAGGTGAAACGATAATGAAAGAGGGTTTACATCCGAAATATAAGCAGACCACAATTACTTGTGCTTGCGGTAATGTTATTGAAACGGGTTCTACAAAAGAGAATATTCGTGTTGAAATTTGCTCAAAGTGTCACCCCTTCTTCACCGGTAAGCAGAAACTTGTTGATACAGGCGGACGAGTTGACAGATTCAACAAGCGTTTTGGTATCAAGAAATAAGATACAACAATGGTATGGTTATTTCAGGCGACACAATGATAATATTGTGTCGCCTATTGATTTTTATAAAGTCAGACAAAAACTTTCAGGGAAATTTGAGGTGATAATGTTGTCGGAAAAAAGTTACCGGACGGTAGAAAAGGAAGCAGAGAGTGAATATAAAGAAAAAAAGTCAGTATTTTTAGGGTATTGTAAATCTGTCCGTACAGAAGAGGAGGCTATTCGTTTTATCGAAAAGATAAAGTCAAAGCACCGTGATGCAAGACACAATGTATATGCGTACTGTTTACGAGAAGGACATACCAAAAGATATTCTGATGATGGCGAACCACAGGGAACGGCAGGTACACCGATACTGGATATCATTTTAAAAAACGAACTGACAGACATAGTGATAGTGGTAACAAGATATTTCGGTGGCATACTTTTAGGAACAGGCGGACTGGTACGGGCGTATTCCACAAGTGCCAAGCAGGCTATTGAACAGGCTGAAATTATTACCATGACACCGTGTACCGCTTTTACATTACAATGCGACTATAATCAGTACGGAAAGATTTCCTCATTTATTCCGCAGGCAGGAGGCATTATTGATAACAGTGTATTCGGAGCAGAAATTTCTATGGAGTTTCATTTACCGACAGGGAGTAAAGAAACTTTCTGCAAAAAACTTGCCGATATTACCAGTGGGAGTATCGTTCCAAAAGAAGAATTTTGTGATTTTTATGCAATAAAATAAAATTTGCAAATACCTGATATTTTACCTGATTTTTGTGTTATAATAGATATCCCTCTTACAGATGAGGTCATGCAAAAAAAGTACGGGTCGTGTTATAGAATGGAATTTTATGAATTAGGAGCGGGAATATGGGGTAGTGTGTTTGCCGTTCCGACGGATATTGTAGACAGATATCTGAAATTTGCAGGGTCAGCAAGTTTAAAGGTATTGTTATGGTTGTTGAGGAATAATTCTCAGAAAAGCAATATATCCGCACAAGATATCGCAAGTGCTTTACATATGAATACAGTAGATGTTAAAGATGCTATGGAGTTCTGGTATGAGATGGGTGTTGTCAAAAAGACAATGAGCAATCCTGAAAAAACAGTTCCCGAAACGATACCGCCCAAACCGACAATAGTACAACAGCCACTTTCGGCTGACACTCTGGCAACAGCACAACCGAATATCTCCCAGACAAATACTGAACCACTCACAGAAAAGACAGAAACAATCAATAACGGTAACAATACAAATTCATCATCGAAATCTGTTACCAAAGTTATGCCGACAACCGCTGAAATAGTCAACCGCAAACAAATTGATAAAAATTTTTCCGATTTACTGGATGAAGCAGAAAAAATGCTTGCACGACCATTAACCCACAGTGATGCTTCCATATTGTTGCTCATGCATGATTATGACGGCTTACCATATGAAGTTATCAAGATGATACTGTTTTTTGCCAACGAACAGAAAAAGATGAAAATGCGGTATATCGAAACACTTGGTCATGACTGGGGAACAGAAGAAATCTATACTATTGAACAAGCCGAAGAAAAGATTACCAATATTCTCAATTCCTATAAAGAATGGAAAAGAATTGCTCCTTTTTTCGGACTGAACGCTGCCGGAGAAGTCAGCGATATACAGGCAGAATATGCAGATTGCTGGGTCAAGCAGTGGGGATATAGTGATGATATGTTAAGGGCGGCATATGAAACCTGTATTAGTTCCAAAGGGATATTTCATTTAAAATATCTTCATGGCATATTACGAAAATGGCACAATGAGGGAATTATGACGGAAAAAGACCTTGCTGACCGCCTGAAAAATTTTGACGACACATCAAAACCCGAAAGCAAAAAAGCTAAGAATATAAAGCCGTCAAATCATACTGACGACAGTAACAGCAGTGCCTCTTACGATATTCATTTTCTTGACGGTATAGGTCTTTTGGATTAAATAAAGCGAAAATGGAGAGAAAATCATTGATGGGATATAGCAGAGAAATTTACGATGAAGCCGATAAAGTAATCCGTGACAGACGCAACAAAGCATTAAAAGATGCTGATATAAGAAAAGAACGATTTTTTAAAAAATATCCCGAAGCACAGAAGCTGGAAGAACAGTTAAGTCATACGATGACGGATTTAATCCGTACAATGCTCAGTAAAAAAACAACCCTGAGTTCAGCAATGAACAAGTTGAAAGCCGAAAATCTGGCAACCCAAATGTATTTACAGCAGATATACGCCAAAGCAGGAATTACCAAAGAAAGTCTTGAACCACAATTTGTCTGTAAAAAATGTCAGGACAAAGGAAACATAGACGGTAAAGTGTGCGACTGTTACAGACAGTTGGTCAAAGAGATTGCTTATCAGCACTTAAACGAACTTTCGCCACTGAAACTTTCATCATTTGACACCTTTTCTTTACATTATTACAGTAATATCCGGAAAATCGGTGAACAGCTTTCCGAACGGGAACAAATGCGGCTATATTTTGAAAAATGCAAATCCTATGCAAGTACATTTTCCGCAAATTCCCGAAGCATTATTATGCGTGGCGATACAGGATTGGGAAAGACGCATCTTTCTCTTGCGATTGCGAGAGAAGTCATTGAAAAAGGTTTTGGCGTAATTTACTGTTCTGCACCTGATATTCTGTCCAGACTGGAGAAGGAACAGTTCAATCGAAATTACAATAAGGAAGAAAATGTAGAAGAAACCTTAAAAGAATGTGACTTATTAATTCTTGATGATATCGGGTCAGAATTTTCAACAAACTTCACCAAAAATAAAATCTACAATCTTATCAACCACAGATTATCCTGTAACCGTCCGACAATCATCAATACAAATTTTACTTTTTCTCAACTGGAACAGACTTATTCCCAACGGTTAATTTCCAGAATTATGGGAGAATATATGGCTTTTAATTTTGTCGGTCGTGATATAAGACAGATGAAACGGGCAGAACAAATGAACGGGCAAAATAAATGAAAAACAGAAGTTTCCGAAAAAATCAGTTGCTGATAATTTCGGAAACTTTTTTGATTAATGTATCACGGTTATTTTCAATCTTACCGTCCAGTACACTTTCCAGAAGAATATTTAAAATATGACCAATTTCTTTTCCTTGTTTTACTCCCAGTGCCATAATATCCTTGCCGTTGATTGCCAGATTTTTTACGGAAAAGATAAGGCTGTCGTCATTTTTACTTTTCCTGTAAATCTGTAATATCTGCTGTAAAGTTTGTAAGCGTGACTGTACAAATGGTTCTGCCTGAGCCTGAACATCACAGCTTTTTACCTTGAGTAATTTTTCAAATACTTCAGCATTACCCAATTTCCGCACAGCTTTTTTTACCGATTTTTCGGTAGGTTCAATCATACGGTCATGATATTTTATCAGCGTCAGCACGGTGTTTTTCGTATAGTTATCTGTTTTAAGGCGACTAAAAATCTGACCTGCCATTTCACAGCTTTTCTGAGCATGAGCATAGAAATGACCAATACTGTTGTCATCTGTTGTGAAAGTGCATGGTTTTCCACAATCGTGGAATAGAACAGCTAATCTTACAACAATATCACTTTCTGCATAAGACAAAGCATGAAGTGTATGTTCCCAGACATCATAGCAATGGTGTGGATTATGTTGGTCAAATCCGACCATTAAAGCAATTTCGGGCATAAACACGCTTATCACATCAACATAATCCCTTAAAATATTTACTGCGTTTTTCCCCATCAACAGTTTACAAAATTCTGTCCATATTCTTTCAACAGCAATATTGTGTAACAATTCTTTATTGTTGTGAACACTTGAAGATGTATCCTCATCAATCGTAAATCCCAGTACGGACGCAAAACGCAAAGCTCTCAATATCCGCAAAGCATCTTCTTTAAAGCGTTCATCACTGTTTCCGACAGCCTTTATCGTTCTGTTTTCAATGTCATTAACGCCATCATACAAATCAATAAATCCGTCATACGGATTATAAGCAATCGCATTGACAGTGAAATCACGGCGTGAAAGGTCTGCATTGACATTTTTTTCAAAAACAACGCTGTCAGGGTGGCGGTTATCACTGTAAGTGCTTTCTGAACGAAAAGTTGTAATTTCAAACGGCATATGTTCTTTAATTAATGTTACTGTTCCATGTTTTATACCTGTTTCAACGATTTTTTCACCCCTGAAGATTTTTTTCACTTCATCCGGCAAAGCATTTGTGCAGATATCCCAGTCATGCGGAATATTCCCCATTAAGCAATCCCTTACACAACCGCCTACGGCATATGCCTGATATCCTTTCTCAAGTAATGTATCAATAATCCAACTGACACTTTCAGGCAATAATATTTTGTTTTTTATAGCAATCTCTCCTTTTATTGTCAAAATTTGCTTACGCAAATTTTGGATTTTCTTGGGGAATTTAAGGGCTTTGCCCTTAAAAATCCCATCAGGGGCGTTGCCACTGAACCCCACGAACTTTTTGAAAAAAGTTCGAAAAAAACTTTTTCGGTTCACTGCGTTCGGATTTTCCGCTTTGTCTACTTTATTTTTAAGGGTGACAACCCTTAAACTGACATAATTTTCAGAATAATAGTGAGATAATATAGCATACGAGGAGGTGATACAATCGGCAGGACAATTTATGTTGATGTACTGATAGGTGTCAATATTATCATCAATTATTTTATACTGAAAGCAGTAACAAAATTTACCAAAATTATACCCAGAACTTATCGGATAGTTTTGGGTAGTCTGTTTGGAGCAGTCAGTTCCCTGATTATTATTTTACCACCGTTGCCGTTTTTAATCAACTGGTGCATAAAACTGATTATCTCATTCATTATTATACTCATTACATTTGGCTATCATAATACTGCACTGTTTTTTAAAAACACAGTATTATTTTATGGTATCAGTTTTTGTTTTTGTGGACTGATGTTATTTGTATGGTTCACCTTTATGCCAAAAGGTCTGTATATCAAAAATTCTACCGTCTACTTCAATTTATCTCCGATAGCCATGATTGTTACAACACTGATAGCTTATTTTATCATACAAACCATTATGAAAATAACAGCAAAGTCTGTTTCTGAAACGCAGTTTTGTAAAGTAAAAGTTGTCAGCAACGGCAGTTCCTGTGAATTTTACGGCAAGACCGATACAGGCAATACTTTATATGAACCATTCAGTCATTTGCCTGTTATAGTGGTGAATAAAAGAGCAGTAGCTTCTGTTATCGAAAGTGAATTTCAAAAACTACTTAACGGTGAATATGATACCTTGAACATATCCGGAAAATACCGTTTGATACCGTTTCATTCTGTGAATGGGGAAGGATTGTTGCCGTCTTTTATGCCGGATAAAATTTACATCAATAACTGCGTATGTCAACAGAAAATATATATCGCTGTTTGTAAAGATACTATTGTCGGAACAAGTGTCGAGGCAATGATAAATCCCGAAATTATCAGTTCAGCAAAGGAAGGTATTAACAATGATATTTTTAAAAGTATGTAGTATAGTTCTCATGGTAAGGGAAAAAATATTCGGTCTGGACAGTATATACTATATCAACGGTTCTCAGACTTTACCACCGCCACTCAAAAAAGCAGAAGAACAGATTGTCATGGAAAAAATTACCAACGGTGACAATTCTGCCCGTGAAATACTTATCACACATAATCTGCGGTTAGTGGTATACATTGCTAAAAAATTTGAAACAACAGGAGCAAATGTTGAAGATTTGATTTCGATTGGAACAATAGGACTGATAAAAGCAGTCAACACTTTTTGTCCACAGAAGAATATCAAACTGGCAACTTATGCATCAAGATGTATCGAGAATGAAATTTTAATGTATCTGAGAAAAAGCACACAACTGAAAAATGAGATTTCGATTGACGAACCGCTGAACACCGATTATGATGGCAATGAACTGTTATTAAGTGATGTATTGGGCAGTGACAACGATATGGTAAACAGAAATATTGAACAGGAAGCAGAATGTAGATTGTTATTGGAAGCGGTCAACCGTCTTGAGCCAAGAGCAAAACAGATTACAATATTGCGATTTGGTCTGATGGGATATAAGGAACATACCCAGAAAGAGGTTGCGGTTATGTTAGGAATTTCCCAATCTTACATATCCAGACTGGAAAAAAAGATAATCAGTAAATTAAAAAAAGAACTTTCTTCCGCTTTATGAATGAAACTGAATGTTTCGGTAAACGCTAAGAGTATGCCGACAGGTAAATTCAAATAAGGAGAAAATTTTT
>CACYDZ010000223.1 GCA_902773265.1 uncultured Ruminococcus sp. | reverse complement strand
TTTCAGGCGGTCAGAAACAGCGAGTGGCGATTGCCAGAGCTATTGTCAACGACCCTGCATTTATTTTGGCCGACGAACCTACAGGAGCACTTGATACAAAAACATCTGCGGAAATTATGAAACTTTTTCAAGAACTCAATCAGAAAGGCAAAACTGTGGTTATTATCACGCACGATTTGTCTGTTGCTAAAAGCTGCGACAGACAGATTGAAATTTCAGACGGCAGAATTATTTCTGACAGACAGAATGAGAAAACAGTTCTTTGAAAAATTGAAACTAGAGCGTGTTCACATAAAAAGAACATCAAAAATCATAGCTAACCTAATCACCGAAAGAAAAATTGAATCGAGTTTATCATAGCGTGTAAAAACTTTTCTAAAACATTTGCTTCTGAGAAAACAGCATTCTATCTGATTTCTCTTTTTATAAAGTTCTTTATCATACTTCCAAGGAGCTTTACGGTTTTTCTTTGGAGAAACAACAACATAAAACCCGTGTTCTTTAGCCAAAGCACGGGTTTTATTGCCTTTATAAGCTCTGTCCATGAGAGAAGTTCATGATTATCTTCCGAGTAAATGGTTTCAATAAATTTTCGCCCTTGCGGTGCATTATGATGATTGTTGGCAGAAAGATGAAAAACAAATGCATATCGTTCAGAAACACAGCACAGATGCAGTTTCGTTGTCAGTTTCCTCTTTGGACGCCCGATACTCTGTTTACCATTTGACTTGCAGGTATCTGTTGTGTCAGGATGAGCTTTTATGATTGTACTGTCAATTTCATGTCTTTATTATACCTATCTTATCAGGCTTTGTAAATATTTATGTTAACACACTCAATAAACTTCAGTAATATTTTTATGCAGTTACCCTGAAAATATTGACCGAAAATATTGACTTAACAAAACAGTTGAGATAAAATGATATCAAATATATTAGAAGAAAGAAGAATCTGGTAACATCAGAGGTGATTTTTTGTTTTATGGAAAATTAAGGCGAAATATCATTTTTTTTATTCTGGTTTGTTTGCTTTTCTGTGCAGTAGATACGAAATTGATATATGCAACAGCAGAGAACTATATGCAACAGAATGAAAAACTGGATGTTGTATTTGTAGTAGATGACAGTCAAAGTATGATAGCCAAAAGTGAAATGTGTCACAATGCGATGTGTAATGCAGTATATTCAGGGGTAGGTTCAGACATACGGGTAGGCAGTGTTTACTGTACGGACAGATTACGCAGTAAACATTATCTTACTTTGATAGAAGATGAAAACAGTTATAAAGCGATAGTCAAAAATTATTTTGATTTACCAATACACAAAGAAAGAAAGCAGACGGTGTCAGAAAAATTAATTGAATCAGGAATGGAGTTGTTCAGACATCAGGATAAGACAAGAAAAAGGATAATGATACTCATTACAGATGGTGTAAACACAGAAACAAATTCAGATTTAAGTGAACAGAAGAAGAAACTGGCAAAGGAAAACATAGAACTTTATTGTGCTTTGATAGGTGAGAATACGAAGAAAAGCGAGTTTGAAAATCTGCTGGATACAAGAAAGATTTTCCATATCAATGAAGGGAATATGGATTTGATGACAGAAAAGTTTGCTGATATTTTTTACGGTTCAAGGGGAGATGTGCAGTATCAGACGGTGTCTTTGGACGAAGAAGGAAAATATGTTTTTGTCATACCGAAACTCAATGTAACGAAATTACAGACATATGCAAGAGGAAATCATATCAGGATAACGGTAATAGGCCCTTTGGGAGAGAAAAATCGCAGTAATTCATGGGTAGACGGTTTCAATGTTTTTTTGTGTATAGATAATCCCACACACGGAGAGTGGACGATAAAAATAGAAGGTGACAATAAAAAAGATATTCAAAATACAAAAGTGACGATGGCCTATTATACAGAACTGACCGCATCGGGAAAGCTGACAGATAATAACGGAAATAGCAGTGTACTGAAGAAAAATACTTCCTGTATTTTGACAGCGGACTTATCGGACAGCAAAGGAAATTCTTATTTACCCGATGAAGGTGCCGAAATAAAAGCAGATATCTATTTCAGTGATATTATGACAGATGGAAAAAAATCCTTGTATAAATCGCTGACACTCAGACAAGAAAAGGGAAAGCTGGTGAGTGATGAGTTTGAATTTAACAGTTACGGTACAGTAGATGTAGAGATACATATCTTATACGATGACTATATCGATATAGAATGTATAACAGAACATATCGCACAGGTAAAAGCGGAAGCACCGTATCTGATTAAAAACTGTCATCAGAAAATTATCTGTACCGTGACAGAAAACGGTGAATATGTTTTTGATATTGATATAGGAGCTTATATTGGAGATGGAGATTCCGATATAAACGAACTTATTGTAGATAAGGTTATTTACAATAAAGGAGATAATCGTTTAGTGTCTGTGCCGTATATCGAAAACGGCAGACTAAAATGTAAAGCAGAAAAGCTGTTCGGAAAAATAGACAGTAATCTTATTTTCAGAGACAGTACGAATTTGAAAGTCAGTTTAAAAATGGAGGGGTTTATAGTGAACGGAACGATATCATGCATATTTTTCGGAATGATTCTAGCAGGACTGTTGTTGGTAGGTGTTTATTATGTATTTATCAGCCCAAGACGAGGTAGCATAAGTATCAGAGATAGTGAAAAAAGTCGAAAAGGAGAAACAATAACAAAGCGTAGAAATGAGATAAAAAAACAGAAAGCCGAACTGAAAAAAAATATAGACAATCTGGAAAAACGGTGTAGTGATTTATCGAATGACTGTGATATAAAGAATTACCGTATAAATCTTTCCATATTACGGGAAGCACTGGGAAAAAAATGTATTCCACAAAAAATTATTGACGAAATAACAAGTGAAGAAACAGCACTATTGGAAACCATCGATAGCAAAACACAAATGTTCAATCAGGAACTGCAAGAAAGTAAAGACTTTTTCAAGAACATTTTGTCCGATGAACAGACAGAACAAATCAATGATACCCATAAATTATCCGAGATAGCAGAAGAAATCCGCAGTAAAAATGAAGAACTCAGAGGTTGTCTTAATGGAAACATTGTATCTGACACAATAGAAAATCTTAAGGAGAAAAATAGAAAAATCATTGATAAGAAAAGCAGACTGCAGTCTACAATGCCTTTTGAGATTACAGTAATTTTCAACAGAGAGTTTGGTCGGGCATTCAAGTCTGATACAGTAACTTATATTGCCTCCATAGAAGATTTCAGGGTAACAGGCGGAGCGGTGATGACGGTAAAGAATTTTCTGAGAGAGCAGAGAAGAGAAAATCTGAATATTATTTTTATTTCGTCGGAAAATGCAGATGAACTGAGTATCATTTTTGCAGGGCGTGAACAGATATCCGTAGACGGTACAGTACAGCAGTCAGACACCGTGAAGATGACTGTGACTGAAGAAAGGGTTAGGAAAACAACAATTTGGGATGGTAAAGACGATTGGATAATCGTAGTCAAGAAAAAAAATAAACAGTAAGGAGCAGTGATTTTATGCCGTTAAAGAAGACCAATCCAGATATTTCAAGACGCACAGGCAATAGTATAGCTAAAACAAATGAAGAAAACAATAAAGAAGAGAAGTCTACTCCCGCAATAAAACTCTCCTCGTTGACAAAAGAAAACATTGAAAACAATACAGCCCATACAGTATATTATGAAAGAACGCAACAGGCAGGAAGAACTGAAAGAACTGAAAGAACTGAAACATCTCCGGTTGCAGAAAAGAGTGTTTCTATTCAGATGGATTTGTGGAGAAAGAGATGTCCTGCTAAATTTCATACTATGATAAACAAATCCAATGTAACAGATATTTATTGCCGTGATATATTGGTTTATGAAGTCTTTCCAAGAAGCAAGGATGTAGATGATTTCAATAGTTTTGTTAATGAAGAGCTGGCAGGAATTGAGGGAAATCAACGCTATAAAGTTATCGGAGAAAAAACGGTATCAGAAGTGTATCGAGAGACATGGGAAGGTATAGATGGGAATAACGAACCGAGAAATCTATTATATTCCCAGGGAGAGGGCAATCGAATAGAGGACAAGAAGAGCGAAATAAAAGCACTTATGGAAATGATAGAAAAAACAGACTATATTATAAAAGAAGTCGGGAAAAACACCTTTTTCTATGTCATAAAAGATGCTTTAGATGACATTTTGTACTATATTTTACCATGTTGTCCGAAGTGTCATACTTTATTGCCCAACGGATGGTTTGACAAGGAAAAACTGCAGGGGTATATGCCTGTCATGATGGTTGCACCGCCCACAGGAGGAAAGACAACTTATATGTCCGCACTGTTGATGGCAGGCAATTTGGAGGCGTGTCTGAATACAGGAGAAAACAATGGAAGATGGTGGAGTATAACGACAGGAATTCCCTTTGAAAGGGAGAGATTCCGCATACAGGGAACCCGTTACAAGAATCTGGACAGATTTACAGGAAAAATCCGTAATGAAGGAGAGGTCGATACCTTGAAGCGATTTCCCGAACATACCAATGAACATACCATTTTACCGCCTGTTTATATTGCTATAACGGATTGTAAAGGAACATTCGGTAATACAAAACTGCTTATCGGCATATTTGATGTGGCAGGAGAAACATTTGAAAGTATAGAAAACTTTGATAATAGTATCACGCCATTATTGGAAAAAATTGAAGGGCTGATTTATATGGTAGAACCTAAAAATATGAGGGGACTAAGCAAATATTTCAGCGAAGAAGACAGTGAAAAGAGAGAAGTATCAGAGAAAAAGTCTGACGGAACATTTCAGAGGGAGAGTTTCCCTGATACAAAAGAAACAGGTTTACAGAAGAACAACATTTCCCATTCGAAGTCACCGATGTTATATTTGTTGAACATTCTGGACATCCTGCGTTCCAATGCAGCATTTGGTTCAAACATAAGTATCCGACATATCGCCTTTACTGTGGTTAAGAGTAATCAGTTGTTGGATATAGCTGAAAAGGAACACTGGAAAGACGATGAAGAGTTAATGTTATTCCCATCTTATCTGCAACAGCCTGCCGGAGGTCTTGACCCATTTGAATTGCAGGGAAGAGCTGACAGAGATGAAACCATAAAATCTTTTTTCAGGCGTGTTGTTATTAATGACCAACTGGAATTTCAGAAGGTTTCTCCACAGTATGTGTATAAAAATTCTATTAGCTATTCATGGAACTGTGTCAATGTAGCGATAGATACTGGTGTAGATGAGATGTCCTGCGAACACAACTTTGTCAGAATAGCCGACCCGTTTGTCAACTGTTTCATTTCGAAGGTAACGGACGAACATTCGAATAACCAGTGACAAATAAACAACAGCGTTATGATAACAGAAAGTTGATGGTATAATAATGAGCTATAATCAATGTTATCACTATGGCAGGCGTGGAATAGGTTTTGGCATAAAGAACACATCAGGCGGAGATGAAAGTCAGTTTATGGGGTTTATTGGTGACCAGAAGCCTGAATTTGATAGTATTGCCACAGAATATTTTAGATATAACGAGAAGTCAGGTTGTTTTGGTTATATAGCCGTAATAGATATCAGCAAAGAAAATGTAGAGGACGATTACGGAGTACTGAAATCCGTTTTCATTCCCGCACAAGACGAACATTTTACCTTTGATAATCCCAAAAGTTATATCCGTTATATGTACCCTTACTATTACAAAAATGACAGAGAAAATTTTTATGAGGGAATAAAACTAAGGCAGATACAACCGCAGGAAGTACAACTCAGTTACAAACAACTTCTTGAAAAATTCGATTTTGACGGCACGGCAGGACTGAAAAGACTGGCAAAGCTGATAGAAACAGAATACCGTTCATTTTTCTATGATACCTGTCAGAGAATAGTCATTCCGATAGATGACATTTGTTTTGATTACAGCTATCACAATAACATTTATCGGATATCCGCAGAATTTTGTCTGCTTATGCATCTGTTAATCCCTGAGTGTTTCAGTGGAAGTATACTTTCCGCCGAAACATTGCATAAATCTTTAGGATACAGTGTATGCAAAAAGACGGAGTATAAAAACGGAGTATGTTTTGTACCGAAAAGCAGTTATATAGGTAGCAGTGAAGATGTACTGTACGATTTATCAAAAAGTTATGATGATGTTCCCGAAAACAGTTTTTATTACGAACTTGCCACAAAGGCACAATATTCTTTGATAGAGATGAAAAACTATCTTCGGGAGCTTTGTTCAGGAGAAGATTTTACTGCCAATCAGAAAAATACCCGAAGTGTTTATCTGGAAAAGCTGATTGATTTATATTATATCCGTTACGATATTAAAGAACTGGATTCTTCAGTGGAATGTGTTTCTTTCAAAGTGGGAAAACTGTCAGAACGACTGAATCGTGCTAAAAAAGGTTCATTCATGGTGGAACAGTACTGTAAGAAATATATTGAGCATATCGAAAAGTTTGACCCTTGTATTTTGTCAGGTGGGAAAGTTTCCGAAGATGAATTACTGAAGATATGGGACTATGCTTTGAGCAGTAACCACTTTTCTGATGGAGAGATAGTCAGGATATTTGACTGCATGGATAAAACCTATGGTACGGATGCAGAAAGACTTTTTGAACTCAAAGACCGTATATCTGTACTGGAAATCCTGTACGGACGCACGGAAAACAATATCATTAAAGAACACATCAGTTCTCTTATGCAGAAGATACCCATAGAAACAGATGAACTCAATACAATGTTTGATACAATAGCCTTGTATTACGGTAATCTCATCAATAAAGAAAGTTCCTGTCAGAAAGAGATACAGACATTTATTTTACATAGACTGCAAAATATTTATCAGTCCTGCCGAAGTTTTTCAGAAAAAGGTATACTGTTCACCGTAGCAGAACAGCACAGTAATGTGATAGAAATATCTCAGTGGGAACAATTTGTCATAGATACCGAAATCAGTCGTATAGATATTGCTGACAACAATACAGCAGATATATTTATCTGCCATACAAAACAGAATGATTATGCGGAATATATCACATTTTTGTATACAGCTCTGGCAGACAGTTTTCTGAATCAACTGGGAGAACATATTCGTCAGGGAAATATGGATATTGCCGAATATGATTTGCAACAAATCCGCAGAATACAGAATGACCTTATCTGGACACCCGAAAAACAGAAGCGTCTGAATCAATACAGTGAACAGATTGAATTTCTGAAAAAAAACCGGAAAATTACGCAGGCAGAAACATTTAGTGAACTTACCCGTACTGTACCTTTTTCGACCGTCAGAGAAGAAAAAATAAAATCATTCTGGATAAAGAAAGTAACAGTTTTGTTACAGAATGGTTTTTATACAGATTTCCGACAAATTCAGCAGTGGAAAACCAATAATGTGTTTTCCACTGAACATGATACACAAGAAATCTGCACAGCATATGATGAACTTTGCACCAAATTGGATACTTTCATCGATGGTATCAGACAGCAGGCAGACGCAGGCAACTTTGAAAGGATATGGTGGCTTTACTCATTTACCGATGACGAAGAATTTTGGAAAGGGATAGTTCTTAATGCCGAAAATCTGAAAAAATTATATCAATCTTATTGTCAGTTTACCGCCTGTTCGGAAGTGGAAATCCGCAGAGAATGTTTTCAGTCGGTATGTTTTCTGTATTACTCAGCCTTTCAGAAAAATGAATTGTTACAGGAAGACATTTTTGCTGTTGATGATATCATGCTGAAAGAATTTATCCATTGTATTTGTTGTGAATGCAATATTGTTTTTGAGGGAAATAATGTTCTCAGCTGTCTATTTTTGTGTGAGCAGTATGAAAGATTGTCAGGAAAAATCATTTACAGAAATCTTTGTGAGTGGTTGCCCGATGACATTCAGCAGTTTACCGTTTATGAACAGCAATATACGATTGCTCAAAAGATTGCCTGTTATCAGAGAGTCCGTTCATATATTCAGCATAACAGCGAAGTAAAACTGACCGAAGATTACTGTAAGGCTTACGATGTGGGGATTTTTAGCGAAGGAAACGAAAGCGAACAATTCAGAGCGGATATGATTGAAAAAGCTAGGAACGAATACCGTACTAAAAATTCCTATACGGAAAAATATGAGGTATACAGTTTTGTAGAAAGAAACAGCACTATATTTTCAATCAATCAATGGCAGGAGTTTGTCAGAGAACAGGAAACAGCTGACCTTTATCAAACAGATGACATCAAAATTTATCTGGATATGTTGTTTGAAGATATATGTTTTCACAACAACTATACCAAATTCTTAGTGTGTGAACTGATACACAAACTGATACAGCAACTTGAAGCGACAGGCAGGGACAGTAGTGCCTTAGATAACATTCTTACACAGCTTGAGCGAGCGGAAGTAAAGTCTTTGCTGACACCATTGCAAAAAGACACTGTTAAGAGATACAGTTATATGTGCAGTATCCTGAAAATAGACTATGCACAGCAGTTTAAACAGTTACAGGAAAGTCAGCCATTTGAAAAACTTACCAACACAGACCTCAAGAGAAAATGGTTCGCTAAAGCTAATGCCATCATCAATGACAGTGATTACGATGAAAGCACACTGAAATATATTGTTCAGTGGATTGTCCAGTGGAAAAAAATAAACAAAGGCTGTTATGAAGAGGGATATATTACTCTTTGTCAGAAAATCGGAGAAGATATAGAGGAAATCAAAAATCAGTTCATACAGGGAAACCGTACGCATAGTGCAGGAGAAATTCTGTATCTTTGGGATAATGTTGCTTTCTGGAATTTTATAAAGATTACGGATTTTGATTTTGTTTATGATGAGATTTTTCGGGGTACTTTGCAGAATATTCAGGGAGAAGGATTAAAGTACAGTCTTTTTCTGGAATACAGTTATTTCAGAACAGGCATATTTCCTGCCGATGAGGAAAGATATCGGCGTAACTGGAAAATTATCATTCAGAGCAAGCAGGATTTCGATGATTTTTATTGGTTTATACGATATTTGTCGGAGAAAGCTTTCGATGAAATAACAGCAAAACCGGAAGGTAAGAGAGAATTTATCAGTCTTTGCCGATGGTTTTCTCAGAAATATCAATATGAACAGATGTACCGTTATCTCAATGAATGTCTCGGCAAAAAGGTGAGAGAGGTTATTGATGCAAATACACAGGACAGTTTTGAACAGAGTATATTGATTTTCAGTTCGGTTTACAACTATATACAGGGAAAAGAAAAATTCAGACCAGAAAAAATTCGTTACTATGTATCAGCATACATATGGAAAGATATTCTCACTGCGAAAGAAAAGGAAAATTTAAGATATCATCTTTTCAACGATGTCAGGAAATACAGTCCTAGTGATATACATTATATCGAAATTCAAAGTGAAATGGCAAAAGTCAGTGAGTGGTGTAAAGAAAATGACCTGAACTGGAATGATTTTATTAGAAATTTTGATATGTTGGACGACGGTGTAAAACAGAAATTTATTGAGAAACATAAAGATATCATCTGTCAGATAAATACCTATATCAGCAATATTATCTGTACAAATGCATCAAGTCGTGATAATTACTGTGTAGGCAGACCAAAGAACAGTATTTTCGATGGAATAAAAACTTCTTTTACAAGAAGTGCCAATGGCAAATACAATGTTGACCAGCCTGACAAACCATTTCCAAAACGCAAAACAGCAAATCAGAAATCTGATAAATAGGAGTAAGGAACAATGAATGATTTCAAGAATAGCATAGTCAACACAAAGACTTTTGAAGAACTTGAAATAAAACAGTCTTTTTCGCAGATTGAAGATACGCAGTTGCAAATTCTCTGGCTGAATGAAGCCAACAGAATTCTTGATGATGAATATACACAAGAAACCTTCTGTTATGTTATCGGGTGGATAGAGAAAAACGCAGAATGTTCTCTGGAAGGTTACAAGGAGATATGCCGAAAAATCACAAGAGATATTGACGGACTGAAAGAGCAGTTTTCAGAGGGCGACCGAAGTCGTGAAATATTGGAACTGTTATATTTCGGAGACAGTGCATTTTTTTGGGACAATACAGCGGTGGAAGATTTCGGCTTCTTGTATGACGAAATCTTTTGCCATTCTCTCAGTGATATTAAAGGTGAAGGACTTAAATACAGTCTTTTTCTGGAATATACCTATTTTATGACAGGCAAATTCGGAAGTAACGAAGAAAGAAGAAAGAAAAACTGGAAGATAATCTTAAAAAACAGTAGTGATGAAGAGCTTTTCCGAACATTTATTGCGTATATTTCCGCAGAAATTTTTGAGTATATCACCGCAAAAATGACCTCCAGAAGAGAGTATGTTTCTCTTTGTAGATGGTTCAATAAAAAGTTTGACAGCAGAATGTACAGGCATCTGTATACTTATTTGGGAGATAAATTACAGTATATTATCAACGAAAACACTCCCGATATATTCGAACAGCGGACGCTGATTTTTGCACAGGTATATGCTTATCTGCAAAGTGAAGAAGAATTTAAGGCAGAAAAGATACAATACTACCTGTTTGCCTGTCAGCGTGAAGATATTCTTGACGAAAGTGAAAGAGTAAATTTGAAACAGAAATTATTTGAAGATGTTAGGAATTATCTTAGAAAATGTGAGAATGTAAGAGAACAAATGCAACAATTCAGTGACTGGAATGAAACAGAATAGTTCAGCATAAAGCAATGAAAATCGGGAAGTGAAAAGAATGACCATTGTCGGATTGATTATTATTATCGGTGTGATAGCAATAGTAATTTACACATTCAAAGGCGACCTTGACGGGATTATCGAAAAGCAGTCAGAAGCATCTGAAAGCACCGCAAAGTCGGAAGCGATAAAAATAGAACATCTCAAAATACAGCAGCAGCCTGTAATTCAATGGCAGGAAGGCAACCATGAAAAAAGGTTCAATATTACCGACAGCGTGGAAGTTATGGGAAAACAGAACGGTTTTTGTTGCAGCTGGATGAAAAAAAGACAGATGACCATAACGACTGATACCGTCAATGGAATTTATCGGATAAAAAATCTCAGTAAGAAGATGCCACTGTATTATAAAGAGGGTGAAGATTATCGTGAAGTGAAAGAAGAACTGACGCTGAGAAACGGACAACAATATCAATTTATGATAAAAACGATGGAATTTTACATCAAAATACCCGAAATCAATGAAAAACGATGATTGAGCAGATATAGTCAAAAATTGAAAGTGAAAAAAATGATTTTGAACAGAAAAAGCCGAAATGGGGTTGATAAGTGATGAAATCAGGCGATATATGGCAGAGGATAACGGAAATCCGCAAAAAAAAAGGAGTGGTTATCGGATTAAGTATAGCGGGGATATTACTGGTTTTAGGTATCCTGGGCTACAAAATGACGAAAAATATCAATGATACAGAAGTTGCCTTTCAGGTTTTTATCCGCTTTCTGGTTATTGTAACGGTATATATCTGTATTATGTTATTGTTGTGCATCAATATTATGAAATACCTGTGTTACCGTAAATTGAATACAATGTTAGTTATCTGTACAGGGGTAATTATGGTATTCGGTGTGTTTATACAGATTTCCAATTTTGAACTGCAATCGCCTGTCAGGAACACACTGGAAAAAGTATTCCTACTTTCAGAATATGACCAGATACAGAATCTTTGCAAAAAAGAACCGAGTGAAAATGCCGGCAAAACGATTTCTTTGAATGAAATCAACGAACTGAAAGCCGAATTTGAACAAACATATAATTTTACCGTAGAGGATGCTAAAGCCTTTATGGAAGAACTTAAAGAGAAAAACATTCTTAAAGTAGATAATCTGAAAACAGCGGAGAACGGAAAAAGTGAAGTTATTACTTTTGAAACAGACGGCAGTGCCGACAGTTTTGTACAGGCGACTATAAGAAAATACCGTCTGGAAACGGTAAACGCTTATAAGCAGTATAAAATCAAAAACGCAGATGATAAAAACTATCAGGAAAATTGTAGCGACTATGAAGAAAAAATCGCAGTTCTAAGTGAAGAAGAAAATAAGATAGCTCAAAGGCATTATCTGATAGTCAAGAATTTGGGTTTATCCAAAATACTTACTCTCAGAGACGGTGAAAAAGCTGATGCAGATATGTCCATCAGTAAATACGCTAAAGTTTACAAGCAGATGATTAAATGGGAAAAAATCAGTCAGTATCATGACGAAATGAAGTATATGATACGGAACGCACTGTTCAGTGTGATATTTGCCATTATTTTTATGGTATTGTTTGGTTGTGCCTACGGCATCTATTATGATGTTTTTCTGCATATTATGATAGGAGTGCAGATACTGATTTTTGGGGCATTGTTGTTGTTCGGGCGTGGTTCAGGAGCATCTATCGTACTGGGCAGTATCAATATACTGGAATTTACCAAAATCATTTTTGTCTTTGTGATGACGGGTTTTATCGGAAAATCAGAAAAGAACAATCAGTTTACCTTTTTCGGGTGTTTTAAATTCAACCGTGTATTTTGTGCTATCATTTATATTGTCATCAACTGTATAGGATTTTTGGTTTTATCGGAGCTGGGTACACTGATTTCACTGTTTATGATAGGTATTCTTATGCTGTTCATGTTCACAGATAGAAAGATGTTTGCTTTTAAAAAGTTAGAGTGGATAATACTTGCTATGTGCGGAATTTTTCTGATTTCAGGTATAGGTATTCTGACAAGTGTCTACTATAAGTACGAAAACATGATAGCAAGCGAAGAATTTGAGACAGTTTTTGAACGGGAAATTGATGACCCGAAAGCAAATTATCTTGCACTTACCGCTGAACAACTCAGTCAGCAGAAAGATGTAGACGGTATTATCGAACCAACACTGGCAAAAGTTTGTCAAAGAATATATGCGTTTATTCATGTCAACGATACAGAAGATGATTTTGTCAGAATAGGAAGCGGTTCACAAGGATTTCAGATGATGAAAGCACGAGCGGCAGCCGATATTTTAGGTCCTATCAAAAATGATATGAACCTGACAATAATCGAAAACAGTACTGATGCTGTGTTTGCACAGTTTATTTATACCTCAGGATACCTTTTTGCTTTTATCCTGGTAGTACTGTATATGATGTTGGTACTGACAAGTTATTTTTCGATAATTAATGTAAAGGATGGTTATTACCGAGTATTAGGTGTAGCCATTGTATTGTTGCTGGCATTTCAGAATATCGTACATATTGCCGTGAATATATCGCTTTTTCCGATTACAGGCATACCGCTGATGTATGTATCTCATGGTGGTGCCATTCAGACAGTCAGCATGATGGTAACATGTATATTATTGTTGATTTCCAGTGGAGAGTTTGAGAGAGACATCAAGGATGAGAAAAACTTTGACAGAACTATCAGAAATATCGTTCACCATACCCTGCATTCCTTTAAAGACCTTGTCCGAGTTTTATTAGGTATTATTATTGTGCTGATAGGTGGTATCATAGCGATTGATGTACATACCATTATCGGTGCAGTGATTTTATTTATAGGAGTATCTGTCATTATAGGAAAAGAAGTATTACGGAAGTTTATACGGTGGCCCGAAAAGAATTTTGGAATTACCAACGGCATTTTCGTAGTATTGCTGTTAGTGATGTATTATCTGGTCGGTTTCATGTAAGAACGAATCGACAATGAGAAATCTTTTTTAGAGTAACAATAGGGAAAAAATCAACGCAATATTTTTTCAAAGAGAAGCTTTGTCAAACTTTTTTTAAAGTTTGTAGGGTTAAGGAGAAAAGTTTCTTAACAGAATGTTTAAAGGGACGATTTTTGAAAAGGGGAGGATTGGATAGTGGAGTGGAAAGTAAAAATAAAGAATGTAAAAGAAATCATCGGGATTACTTTAGTGATAGGAATTATGACTGCAGAAGCCTTGCTGACCACACAAGGAGGATTTTTCGGCGGAAACAACAACAAAGAATTTTTCAAAGAAAAAGCGGTAACGGAATATAAGAAACATGTCGTTGTACTGGGAAAAATTACCGACAGAAACGGAAAAGAAATCTGTAATTTAGCCAATGTCGATTTTGCCAACGGCAATTACGGAGAGTATACCAATGCCGAAATGTATGCACCGTTTTTAGGGTATATCCGAAGTGAAAAAGAAAATTCAGAAGGTATTTTGCGTAAATATTACGATGTTCTGTACGATACAGGGAGTATAGAAGAAACAAAGGGAAATGATATACAACTGACGATTGATAGTGACCTGCAAGAGAGCGTCTATCAGATTATGAAAGACTTTGTAGGAAATTCCAAAGAAGATGCATCAATCGTAGTAAGTGATGCCGAAAACGGTGAGATACTGGCGATGGTATCTTTGCCGACCTATAATCCTGAAAAGGAATTACCAAAAAAGTACACATCAGTTGTTTGTGATGACCCGAGAATACCTGGTTCATCATTCAAAGTACTAACAAGTATTGCTTTGCTGGAAAACAGTATCAAAGGTGTAAAAGGGGAAGAGTATGAAAGAATAAATACACCGTTCAGAGTAACAAAGACAAATGAATATCTGGAGCGAGAATTTATCCGTGAAGAAGATGAAGCCAAATTTATTGTCAATTATGACAGTTCTAATCAAGGAGAAGTATTGAGTTACAAAAAAGCATTGGACTATTCTTCCAATATCTTTTTTGCAGGAGCAATGCTGGATATGGAAAATGCTGAAGTCAAATTGACGAACATAATGAACCGTCTGACAGGGGAAAAAGTTGATGATTACGGCAGACGAATAACCTCATTCGACTTTGGCAATGTTGTCGACATATGGGCATTTGACAAGAATAAACAGACAGGAAAATACAATTACGACAACGACAGCGGAAATATGTTATATCAGCGGGCATTGGCAGATACTGCTTATGGACAAGGCGGTACAAAATTATCCACAATCACAGAAATTCGTTTGGTTTCCGCCATTGCCAACGGCGGAAAAGCCTATAATCCTTATATGATAAAGGCAATAAAGAGTGCAGGTGTCGAAAAGAAAGAAATTCCGTTAAAAGAGATTGCCGAAAAGCACAATATCCCCGAACTGGATAATCACAATTTACCTATCAATGTCACTACGATGGAAGTAGCCGATAAAATCAAGTCGGCAATGCTGTATACCTGTTCAGATGAGGAAGAACATAACTACTATAATTTCCAGAGAGAAAATATCGGAGGAAAGTCAGGTACAGGAGAAGTCGTAGTCAAAGAAAAAGACAATTTATGGTTTATGTCGTTCTGCACGGTCAACGGTCATATTTACAGTGTTGTAATGAACAGTATGAATGAAAAAGCAGGGGCAAGAACAGGTTCAGGCTGGGCATCAAGAGGAACAGATGAAGAATACAGTCCGCTGGAGAAAGTTTATAATGAAATTGAAAAACTGAATAGGGAATAACAAGAGAAAAGGAGGGGGTATCTATGTTTTTCAAGATGAATATTGCTAAAGAACTCTATGCACAGATGGAAGAAAAGATTATCTCTATTAAAAATCAGAGTTTTGATTTTTATGCACAAAGTAATCCGTTTTATCAAATGGAAAATGTCAACAAGGAATTTTCAAGAATATTTTCGCAGGTATATCGAAGTGAGTTTGACAGCAGTCAGATAGAGAAGAACAATGATTTTCGGGAAAGAAAAGAATTTACTGTTGTTCGACAGGATATGTACGGAATGTGCCTGTTATACTGTACATTTTTGTCCGCAATAGGGATAGCATGTGTGCTGATGTATAAAGAAAACTATGTATTTATAGGGGTATTGCTTACTCCACCCAAAAGTCGGAACAATACTATTGTTTCTGACAGCCAAAGATTGTTGAGAATGGGAGAAAATTCCTTTGTCAACACAGGTGACAGAAGTATTCTTTTTGAAGATATATATGGGATATTGTACAATACGGAAGAAGCATACATTCGGCATGACAGTGACTGGTTTTCAGATGTACAGGAAGCAATCTGTTTTTATACTATGCCGGAAATAAATAGACTTACTATACAACAGCCGGATTTTTATTTTGGTGTCCGTCTGACAGGTTTGAACAGAGATTATTACCGACAGTTTTCAGAAGAAAACAAAGCGATTGATGTGATGACAGATTTCAACAATGTTATTTTCTTCAGAGAGAAAATGAGCAAAACAGACTGTTTTATTCTGGGAACGCTGAATCAGGAAACAGGTAACAATATCGTTGCTGTGGAAACAGAAGAGGAAGATACGCAATATATACTTTCTTGTAGTCTGACAGCGGACAATCTGTTCAAAGGTCGTAGAACGCTGATAATTACCAATGATAGCGGTGTACAGAAAATAGCAAAAAAATTCAGAAATTCCGAATTTGGTGGATATGTGCAGTTTGTTTCAGGAGGTATAGATGGTGCAGACAGTATAGAAAAAATACCCGTTTCTTTTTCAGAAAGTGATTTTGACAAAAAAAACAATAATCAAAAGGAATTACAGCAAAAATTAGCTGTCATATCAGAAAAATTATTACAATATGAGTATCCGGAAAGAGAATACGATGTACCACTGAGTGAATTGCTGGAACGGTGTGCAAAGATAGGAAGACCACTGACAGCAAATCCAATGTTTAATGGTGTACATTTTCTAGAAATAGCTGATTTGCAATATGTCTATCGTTATGAAGCAATATTAGATAAATTTGCAGAAGAAAATTTTGATTACATTATTCAGAATCCGTCAAAATCTAATATAGAATTTTTAAAAAGTGAGATTGAAAGTGAACAACAGTTATATTGTTGTGTTTTGCAATATAGGCAAAAAGTTGAAGAAGAAATCAAAAAAGCAGAAAATTTACAGGAACTTGCCGACAGTACAGAAAATTACAGTTATATAGCTTATCGTCTGTGCAAAGAGAAAATCAATAATCAGAGAAATCATTTTGATGAATTTTCTCTCGCTGATGAACCGTACAGAGATTTTTATAAGCAGTACCGTGAATTTTTAGCAAAAAAAGTAGGTTTGCAAAAGCAGATGGAAGAATTTGGTGCAGAAAAACTTGCTGAAATATTGAATACTACCTGTCAGAAAAGAAAGCAGAATGAAGTCGATGAAGAGGAAACTGACATTTTGCTGGAAACCGATTTGGATACTATAAGAGAATATGCAAAAATCATTTTGGAAAGGAGTAATAACGGATTAAAAGTCAACAGTAAGGTACAGAATGCAGAAGATTATTTTTCCAGACTGTATGTTAAACTGAGATCAGAAAATCAGCCCGAAGAAAGTATTTCTCCTTTAGACAAATTCTTCAAGAAGTTATTCAAAAAGGAACATATTTACAGAGACGACCTGGAAGAATTAGCAGGAATTACAGAAAAATTTTTCAGTGTTCAACAGCGTGGAAATACAAAAATTTCTGTTGCAGGTAAAGGATTTGTCAGCATTGAAGAGCTGTATGAATTTTTCAAAGAAAATGTGTATGGTAATACCATTGAAGTACAGTTACAGAGTATAGCAGAATATAAGAAATTGAATCAGCAGTATACTTTTCTCACAGAAGTTATCCGTCGTTCGGCAGACAAAAATGAAGGACTTACTGATGTGCTGTTTGAAGATATGAAAATGATGGTACAAACCGCAGATAAGCTGACAGACAAAATGAACAGTATTATCAGGACTTTGCAATCGACGCTCTTTTCATCTGAAGATACTATGTATCGAAAGAAGGAAGTGCATGATTATCTGGCAAGAATTTATCATCTTGTTAGCAGGTATGCAGAAGATTATCTGCTTTATCGAGAAAGTGTTATGAGAGAAACAATACCACAGTTTATTTATCAGATGGATTTGACAAATTATCAGGAAAAATGTCTTGAATTTGAAAGATTGTGGTGTGAAAATAACATAAAATTTCTTTTAGAGCAGTATCAGATAGGAACAGCAGAGTATTTTTTGGATATACAGTATTATTATCAAGTGCATAATTGTCTGGAAAGAATATATACAAATCAAATTCATCAGCAAATGCAGGATACAACAGAAAAGAAAATTGTTGTTTTGACAGAAGAAGAAATCCCATTATGGACAATGCAACCACAGTATTTTGATACTTGTATTATCTGTAATGCAGGTAATGTGACAGATAATAACGATATAGGTAATCTGTTGGCTAATTGTGGTAAATTAGTGATTATCTACAACAATACTAAAAATGACAGTCACGACACTGTAAAGAAACACAGTGAAGAACATAATTTCCGTTTGATTAGGTATGGGGATTACATTCCTGTATTAAAGTAAAAGGTGATTTTGCAATAATCTTTGATAAATTTCTTCATTATTATTTTACCTTGTCTTGGCAAGAAAGTTCCGACCTTTCTAGGTAGTGAATGTTTCATATAAAAGTTCTGATTTTTGTTTATACAGTGAAATTAAGGGTTTCTGAAACAATATTGTTTCAGAAACCCTTAAATTTACCATGATTTTCGTTTTACAGTACAACATCTTTAAGAAAACTGACAACATTTTCAAACTGCATTGCTCTTGAGGCCTTGACAAGCACATTATCATTTTTAAGCAGAATATTTTTCAGGTTTTCCTTTGCTTTTTCGACAGTTTCAAACCAATAGACAGTAGTATTACCACCCCGACAACCGTCTGCCAAATCTTTAGCCAGTGTACCAATAGCGACAAGTACATCAATATTCTGTAATTTGACATATTCTCCTGTTTCAAAATGAAGCTGACGGCTGTTTTTTCCAAGTTCTTTCATATCGCCGAGGATACAGACTTTTCTGCCTTTGAAGGTATTAACATTATCCACGCCACCTCTTGCAGAAATAGGACTTGCGTTATAGCAGTCATCAATAATGGTGAGAGAATCTGTTTTGATAATGCCGTCACGACTGCCGACAGTTTTATAAGAAGCAACACCTTTTGTCATACTTTCAGCGTTCATACCAAGATATTCACCGACAGCCACACCAACAAGAGCATTGGCAACCATATAATTTCCTATTGCAGGAATAGTAACAGTAAATTCATTTTTGGGAGTGCGTAATGTACAGCTGATACCGTCAGCAGATTTATTGACAATATCTTTGGCATAGTAGGTATTGATACCATTGTTTTCGATACCATAAAAAACAGTTTGTGTATCATCAACCTTTTTGACCGTTGCCAGATGAAGATTATCACCGCAGAGAAAAATTTTACCATTTTTATTGCGATAAGTAAACATTTCCGTTTTCGCCTTGAGAACACCGTCACGGTCGCCGAGATTTTCCAGATGACAGTCGCCGATACTGGTAAGGACACAGATATCAGGTCTGACAATTTTGCTGAGCCTTGTCATTTCGCCGAAACCACTTATTCCCATTTCAATGACAGCAACTTCATGATATTCTTCCAGACCAAAAATCGTCAGCGGAACACCAAGTTCATTGTTAAAGTTACCCTGTGTTTTATGGACTTTGAACTTCTGTGAAAGAACAGACGCAATCATTTCTTTTGTACTTGTTTTTCCGACACTGCCCGAAATCCCGATAAACGGAATAGTAAACAAAGAACGATAATATTCCGCAATATCCTTGATTGCCTGATAACAGGATTTTACTTTGATAACAGGTTTATCAGTATCGACATCTTTTTCTGAAAGGGAGCATACTGCACCGTTTTCAAAAGTTTTCATGATGAAGTCATGTCCGTCAACCTTACTGCCTTTAAGCGGAATAAAAAGTGTTTTTTCGCCAATCTGACGGCTGTCCGTAGTAACTGATGTGATATAAAGGTCGCCGTAGCTTTTATTATTTAGCGTACCGTTGCAGGCGGCAGCAATTTCAAATAAACTTAAATCTTTCATGAATATTCACCTATTAATTGTACTTTTTCAAAGATTCGTCCACAAGGATTTCTACCAGTTCATCATAAGAAATTCCGACAGCCAGAGCTTCCTGAGGTAAAAGGCTTGTAGGGGTCATACCCGGAAGAGTATTTGCCTCCAGACAGTAGAAATGACTTTCACTATCCAGAATGAAGTCAATTCTTGCATAAGCGTCAAGTTTGAGTGTCTGATAAACCTTTTCGGCAGTGTTCTGTAACTGTTCTGTGACACTTTTGGGCAATACGGCAGGACAGATATCTTCCGTAAGACCGGTCTGATATTTGTTTTTATAGTCATAAAATCCTTCTTTGGGACAAATCTCAATGACAGGCAAAGCCTTTCCTGCCACAACACCAATAGAAAGTTCACGACCCTTTATGTATTTTTCGACAAGCACTTCATCTTCAAACAAGAATGCTTCCTGCATAGCCTTTTCAAAGTTGGCTTTGTTCTGTACAATGGAAACACCTACACTGGAACCGCCCGAACACGGCTTTACCACACAAGGAAAATTATCCCATTTTGTGATATCATCGTGAACGGTAAACAACTGACCGCAGGGTGTAGGAATACTGTCGGCAATAAACATTTTTTTCGACAGACTTTTATTCATTGCCAGACCACTGCCGATATATCCTGAACCGGTATATTTAACTCCCAGAATATCGAAAGTTGCCTGTAACTGACCGTTTTCTCCGACATCGCCGTGTAAAGCCATAAAGACAATGTCCGCTTTACGACAAATTTCTTCCACATTCTTTCCTAAAAAGCATTGTTTTGCCTGATTGGTTCTCATTTTTTGGATTGCTTTGATATCGGGAGCTTTTTCACCAATGGAGTGGATATCTTTGGTAAAGTCGTAATCTATGTCAAAAATATCGGAAATGTCATCATTATCGTACCCCATGTAAACATCGAGCAGACATATTTTATGACCGTTGTTTCTCAGTGCTTTGGCTACCTTTTTGCCTGTGATTATGGAAACATCTCTTTCCGTACTCAGTCCGCCGGCAAGAACAACTATATTCATTGTAAAAATCAATCCTTTCCGTTATTGTACACAAAATCCGAATTAAAAAAAGTAACAAATAACCAATACATTATAATGCAAACTTTTATTGTTGGCAATACTTTTGCAAAAATTAATTGCAGGGATTTCATACCGCACTCTTGTTCAAAATAATTATCCGACATTAAGTTCACACAATTAAAAGTTTTTTGTCCACTTTTTTTCAAAAAAGTGGGCGGGATTGTTAAGGGCGGCAGCCCTTAACACCGGATTTTAAAAGGCGGTAATTTTGACGATTAAACCGTGATTTTTGCGATTGCCCACTTTTACTTTGAAAAGTGGGCTTTGTTGAATAGAAATAAAAAATATAAAGATGTATTGAAAATGGAGGTGTTTCGATGAAACTGCTTGTCATAGACGGCAACAGTATTATCAACCGTGCTTTTTACGGCATTAAAATACTGACGACAAAAAAAGGTGAATATACCAACGCTGTATACGG
>CACYDZ010000222.1 GCA_902773265.1 uncultured Ruminococcus sp. | reverse complement strand
TTTTAATTCTGGGGTCAAGTGATTTAATGGCAAACGCAACACCCGCAATCAGCCCACCACCGCCTACGGGAACAAGTACAGCGTCAATATCAGGTTTCTGATTGATAATTTCCAGACCGATAGTACCCTGTCCTGCAATGACCAGTTCATCATCAAATGGGTGAATAAAAGTTGCCCCACTTTCCTGTTGCAGTTCAACGGCTTTGGCATAAGCGTCATCATAAGTTCCCTTGACCAGACAAACTTCTGCACCAAGTCTTTTAGTCGCTTCAATTTTGCTGATAGGAGCAGAATCCGGAATACAAATCAAAGATTTAATACCCATTTTGGTAGCAGCCCTGGCAACACCCTGAGCATGGTTGCCTGCCGAACACGCAATAACGCCTTTTTCTCTTTCTTCCGGTGTCAGTTGAGAAATCTTGTAATAAGCACCTCTCACTTTAAATGAACCTGTTACCTGTAAATTTTCCGTTTTCAGGTAGACAGATGTTCCGGGAATGACATCAGGCGAACATTTGATGATATCGGTAGGTCGTATTGCGTTCCTGAGTACATAAGAAGCATGATAAATTTTGTCCAAAGTCAACATGAAAAAACATCTCCTGTAAAAATTCCGTTTTAAGAGCTGTCGCCCTTAAAAATAAAATCGCTGTGAGCGACTTCCCCCACAGAAAAAAGACGATACTTTTCACTCTTCCCCAAAAAAATGGATAAAAACCTTTTACCGCTACTTAGCGAAAAATTCCGAACAAAGTGAGCCTTAAAAGTTTTTGTCAAACTTTTTTCAAAAAGTTTGTGGGGTTCAGGGGCAACGCCCCTGACAGGGGTTCGGGGACAAAGTCCCCGAATGAATATTCTAGTCTTTTTTCGGCAAAAAGTCAATCAGAATTCGCTTTTTACTTCACGCAAAAATAAAGAAGAAAGCGTTTCTTTGGGGTCTTTATGATAGGTAAGTACTTCATTTACCGCATTGACGATAGGCATATCGACATGATATAATTCACTTAATTTTATCAATGCTTTTGTTGTGGAGACACCTTCGGCAAGTTTATCGAATTTTTCACCTTTAATCAGCATTTCGCCAAAGCGTCTGTTATGGCTGAACGGTGAAAACAGTGTTGCTTCATAATCGCCCAGATGACATAGCCCGAAAGCGGACATTTCATTACCGCCCATAGCTTTGATTAATCGGGAAATTTCCTGTGTACCTCTTGCCATCAAAGCCCCTTTGAGAGAAGTATAATTCATACCGTCAAGCATACCTGCGGCAATGCCGATAACATTTTTGGAAGCTGCACCGACTTCCGTACCGATTAAATCCTTGCCGAAATAAAAACGGATTAATTCACTGGAAAAAGATTTGACCAGTTTCTGTTTCAGTTCTTCATTATCAGAATCAATGACCATACAGTTAGGGATACCTCTGACAAAGTCCTGTGGGTGACCGGGTCCTACCCAGACGGCAACAGGAGTTCTATTGGTATCAATATGACTGCCGATAATCTGTGTCAGTCGTCTGCCGGTACTTTCTTCAATGCCTTTCATACAAAGGACAATCGCTTTTCCGTTGAGATTTTCTTTGATAAGCTGACTGCTGACGAAACTATCCAGAGCCTGTGAACTGATGGAAATAATCATAACTTCCGCATGACTGACCGCTTTGGTTAAATCTGAAGTGATGACGACATCATCACTGAAAGAAATATACGCATTTTTTCTTTCTTTTTTCAAGTCCTGAAAGATTTGTTCGCTTTCCAGTCCCCACGAAAGGACTTCGTGACCTGTCTTATCCAGATACCACGCAATAAAAGAACCCCATCTTCCACAGCCGAGTACCGAAATTTTCATCATTAACGCCTCCTATATTCATGAATTTACAATTTTTTTATTTGAATGTTGTCAAAATTTGCGTACGCAAATTTTGTTTTGAATATTTAGCCGATTAAAGGGCTTTGCCCTTTAAAATCCCACAAGGGGACTTTGTCCCCTTGACCCCTACCACTTTTGAAAAAGTGGACAAAACTTTTAA
>CACYDZ010000221.1 GCA_902773265.1 uncultured Ruminococcus sp. | reverse complement strand
TTAAAAGTTTTGTCCACTTTTTCAAAAGTGGTAGGGGTCAAGGGGACAAAGTCCCCTTGTGGGATTTTAAAGGGCAACGCCCTTTAATCGGCTAAAATTTCAAACAAAATTTGCGTAAGCAAATTTTGACATAATTTTTCAAAATAAGATTATTCACTACGATTGGAATGATAAATTTTTGTGTAATTTTTCAAATTTGCTCAGTTACAGTACAATAACCGCCAGTTTCAAAAATTCAAGTTATAATATTATATGTAGTAAATTTGATTTATTATCTATATAATATATATTATAATTAATGTAAAACTGGAAACTGGTAATATAACAAAAAGGATTTGGAGAAAATATGAAACTGAACTTTAAAACACATTTTCTTTTTTTATTGCATTGCACTTTAAAAGTGTTAATCTGCTCTGTAATCGGATTGGTTCTGCTTGTTCTGGTATATCTCATTCCCACTCAAAGAACAGATGATAATGTCCGAAAATCTTCACAGGAATTTTTTGATTATTCCGCTTTCAACTGGCTTATCTGGGACAATACTGACAGCTTGATGCTTGATAATTACACGGACTCCTGGATTTTACTGGAAACAGCATATGATACCTGTCCTGATGAAAATTCTGTATTACAAAGTGCTGTTGCGGTTAAAAATTCAATAATAGAAGAATTTGTTCACTCGAAAAGTGCTGTATTGCTTAATCATTACCTGAAAAATACTCCTTTCGATGGTACGGAAACTTATCCCAGATATTGGCATGGTTATCTGATTTTTACCAAACCACTGTTTTTCTTTATTCATTATCGGGATTTCAGAATTATCAATGCTGTCATTCAGTTTCTGCTTTTTGCTGTCCTCTTAATTCTTTTGGTGAAAAAACGCCTGTTCTTTTTCATTATTCCCTATATCGTTTCCTGCTTATTTTTGAAACCTGTTGAACTGTTTCTCAGTATACAGTTTTCTGCGTGTTATTATATCTATACGGTTTCCTGTATTGTTTTACTGCTTTTCGGAGAAAAAATCACCGTAAAACAACTTTGTTCACTGTTTCTGTATACAGGTGTCGCTCTGGCATATTTCGACTTTCTGACTTATCCGTTGGTAACTGTCGGTATACCTGCTGTGATGTACTTTTCTATCACAAAAATCCAAAATCTGAAAACTTGTTTTTCTCATCTTATAGGAATATTTGTCTGCTGGGGATTTGGCTATGGGTTTATGTGGTTTCTGAAATGGTTATGGGCAAGTGTTATCCTCAGACAAAATATCTTCTTCGATGCGTATGACAGTATTATGTACAGAACAGTTCATGAATCTTATTCCAGATGGGAAGCTGTAAAAATGAATTTTGATAATTTCTTTAACAATTCTTTGATAACTATATTATTTGTTGTTCTGATAATTACAGAATTGTTCTTTGCTGTATTTACCTTTATCAGGTCAAAAAAAAATACAGATAATATTCTCAGTGTTATTTTACCTTTTGTGATTTTATTTGTTCTGCCATTTTTATGGTATGCCGTTCTCACTAATCATTCCTATCTTCATTCATGGTTCACTTACAGGTCATTAATGGTTTCTTCTTTTGCTTTCAGTTGTTTGCTCGCTAAACTGACTTCGCATTTTAAAATGAAAAACTAAGTGTTGGCTATGACAATTAAAAGTTTTGTCCACTTTTTCAAAAGTGGGCGGGGTTAAGGGGCGGCAGCCCCTTAGCAGGATTTTAAAGGGCGACAGCCCTTTAATCGGCTAAAAAATCAAACAAAATTTGCAAAGCAAATTTTGACATAATTCTTCAAAATAAGATTCTGAACAACGCAAAACTCCTTTCAGTTGATGATACCACTGAAAGGAGTTTTTCTTTACTTATAGAATTTTGTACATCAACGGTGCGTCCTCTTTTTTAGCAAACTCATTCACTTGCAAAACTTCTGCCTTGAACGGCTTTGTTCCTGACTGTATCTCAATAACATCACCGACTTTGACCGTATAAGACGCTCTCTGGGCTTTTCCGTTGACAAGTACTCTGTCAGTATCACAGGCTTCATTGGCTATCGTTCTCCTTTTGATAATCCTCGATACCTTTAAAAATTTATCCAGTCGCATAGCAATAATCCTCTCTTTTATGATTAACTCTTTTTATGCTGAATATTTGATGAGATTTTCAGCATAAGATTTTCGGGAATAAACCGTAAACAAAATACCCCCGCTTTCATCATCTTTCCCGGAATAATACATAATTTACCCTGAAAAGTCTGCTCAATGGCATATTTCGCCACAAATTCGCTCGCTAAACCGTCAATCGAAAAGCGAACATTGGCTACTTCATTAAATTCTGTGTTGACGGGTCCCGGACAAAGTGCGGAAACAATAACATCAGACTTCTGCTCCTTTAACTCCTGACGGATAGCCTGTGTCATTCTGCGAACATAGTTCTTTGTCGCATAATAGGTACTCATCAAAGGTCCTGCCATATATCCTGCTGATGATGCTACATTCAATATCATTCCGCTGTTTCTTTTTACAAAGTCTTTTAAAAATAATTTTGTCAGAATGTGTAAAGCAACAATGTTCGTGTTTATCATGCGTAATTCGGTGTCTAAATCCGTTTCTGTAAATCTTCCGTAAAGTCCGAACCCTGCATTGTTAATCAGCAAATGAATATTTTCTCCTTTCGTCTGCTCGTAAAGGGTAAAACAGTTCTCTTTAACGGATAAATCTGTTACAATGACACTTACTTTTACTGTTTTAAAACGCTGTTCTATTTCCTGTTGCAGTTCAATCAGTCTGTTTTCACGCCTTGCTACCAGAATCAGGTCATATCCTTTTTCAGCAAGCACTTTTGCCATATCTCTTCCTAATCCTGAACTTGCTCCTGTGATTAACGCTTTCATAATATATATTACCGCCTTCCTTGTTTGGGTAACTGTCAAAATCTGCTGTCGCAGATTTTGTTTGTGTTTTTAGCCGATTAAAGGGCTTCGCCCTTTAAAATCCTGACAAGGGGCTTTGCCCCTTGACCCCACAACTTTTTGAAAAAAGTTGA
>CACYDZ010000220.1 GCA_902773265.1 uncultured Ruminococcus sp. | reverse complement strand
CGAACGAAGTGAGCCATAAAAGTTTTTGTCCACTTTTTTCAAAAAGTGGTGGGGTTCAGGGGCAACGCCCCTGATGGGATTGTTAAGGGCAAAGCCCTTAACTCATACGCATTACAAATTACGCATTGTTAAAGGGTTGGGGAAAAATCAATGGAAGTAGATTTAATATTCAAGATTGCGACAATAGGAATTATTGTTGCAGTGCTTAATCAGGTGTTGATACGCAGTGGCAGAGAAGAACAGGCGATGATGACAACATTAGCGGGACTGATAGTGGTATTATTGATGATAGTTCGGCAAATCAGCGGATTGTTTGACACTATCAAGTCGCTTTTCGGATTTTGAGTATGAATATAGCAGGAATATGTATCATAGCAGTAGCAGGGTCAGTGATAGCGTTGACTTTGAAAAATACTCTGCCACAATACGGATTAATACTTACACTTTCAGCAGGAATAATGATAGTTCTGGCAATCTGTACGGCACTGCCGGATATTATCGACAGAATGAATACCTTAATGGATTTAGCCGAAGTCAGCAGTAAGCACAGTGAGATATTATTCAAATCCATAGGGATATGTTTCATCAGTCAGTTTTCGTCAGATATCTGTAAAGACGCAGGAGAGAGTGCCTTGTCGGGAAAAGTAGAGCTGGCGGGAAAAATCATGATATTGATTTGTGCATTACCGCTGATAGAAGAAGTGCTGAATACAGCGTCAGCATTATTAGGGTCATGAAGTAAAAAACGCAGGGTGACAGAAATGAAGAAAGCAGTTATTTTAATCATCATCATTATTTTTACAGGTTGTCTGTCGCTGAAAGTATCAGCGGTCAATGCAACATCAGAGCAAGACCTTTATCAGCGTGAATATGAATTGTCGGGAGCAGAAACGCTGACAGACGCATTACCGCATGATATCCGAAAGCAACTGGAAGATATAGGCATTAATTCTCCAAGCTGGCAGGAATTAAATTCGCTGTCGTTTTCAGAGATAGGAAACAAGATTACCGATATATTACAGGAGCAGTCATTCATGCCATTGCGTGTACTGGTTAAGATTACAGGTGTCATTTTATTGGCAGCGTTGATAGAAAGTCTGAAAAGTTCCTTTTCCTCAGGTACATTAAGTACAGTAATGAACAGTATATCTGTAATGACCGTAAGTGTTGTACTGATACAACCACTCAGCGAAGTAATTGCCTATGCGATAAATGTCATTAATATTTCGGCAGATTTTATGGCGGTATTTTTGCCGATAATGGCAACGGTAATGATTTCGTCAGGACAGATTTTGCAGGGAGGAGGAAATTACCGCATTGTGATGTGGGCAGGGACGGTTGTATCACAGGTTGCCAGAAGAATACTGGTACCGTTGCTGAACATTTTTCTGGGAATTTCGGTTGTGGGAGGGATTTCGGAGAGGATTAATTTAAACGGATTCTGTGAACTGACGAGTAAAGTCATCAGATGGGTATTGACTTTTGTGATGTCGGTATTTACAGCGATACTTACCATGCAAAGTATCATAGCGGTGTCAGGTGACAGTGCGAGTGTACGGGCGACAAGATTTGCGATAAGCAGTTTTGTACCGTTGGTAGGAGGTGCATTGAGTGAAGCCTATCAGACAGTACGGTCATGTATGGGTATGCTGAAATCAGGAGTAGGGGTGTTTTCGATTATCGCCACAGGGATTATCTATTTACCGTCAATATTGTCGTGCATATTATGGCTGACAGCGATAAATATAGCGATAGCGTTGGCAGGTGTTTTCGACAGCGGACAGATAATCCGACTGTTACGCAGTACAGCAAGTGTTATCAGTACATTGTTAGCCATTTTGTTATGCTGTATGATGATATTCATTATATCCTCAACAGTCATGCTGATGATAGGGGGAAGTTCTTCATGACGCAAGTGAGTACATGGGCAAATACAATCTGTACAGTTGCGGTATTGTGTGCGTTGTGTGAGATGATAATACCGCAGGGTAATGTTGCCAAAGTATTGCATTTTGTTCTGGGAATGTTTTTGATTATTGCCATATTGATACCGCTTTCCGAAGCGGTACATACAAAAATTGATTTCAAAAAAGATATTGCCATGACAGAAGAAGATAACCTCAGAATTTCGGCGATGGACGATTTAAGTATTGCTTATGGAAAAGAAGTCATAGAAAATCTGATTGCCGAAACACTGGAAGAAAATAATCTGACTTATCAGAAAATAGCGGTAACAATGGATAGTTCAGGGGGTAGTCGCATAGATATGATAAAGGTGACAATTTATACAGACATCAGCGAACGAAACCGCTGGAAAGAATATCAGCAATGTATCAAAGAAAAAACAGGTATAGAGCCTGCCATCTGTACGGAGTGAAAGAGCATGGAAGAAAACAAGACTTTTCGGGAGAAGATGAGTGACCGTTTAAACAATACCCATACGGTAAGAATTATTGTGGCATGTGGCATACTGGGAATTGTGTGCATATTATTTTCCTCATTTTTCTCAGACAGCAAGGCGAAAAAAAGGGAAGATACAGAAAGTGACCCACAGGAAGTTTCCTATATCAGTCTGACACGCTATGAAAACGAACTCAGACAGAATTTAGCAGAAATCATATGCAGTATTCAGGGAGCAGGCAGTACAAAAGTGATGCTGACGATGGAAAGTACGGTCGAGCAGGTGTACGCAACAGACAAGAGCGTAACGCAGAAGGACAGCAACAACACCCGTCAGACAGATACCGCCGATAACAAAGATTTGTCTACCCAAAGCACCTATATTACAGTTGAACTTTCAGACGGTACACAACAGACAGTACTTGTCAAAGAAATTCAGCCGAAAGTCAGAGGTGTTCTGGTAGTCTGTGAAGGAGGCGACAACGAAATTGTCAGGGAAAAAGTGACAGACGCAGTGACAAAAATGTTAGATATTTCATCATCAAAAGTAAGCGTAGCACCGCTTGCCAACTAAGGAGGAATTTTTTATGAAAATCGGAAAAAGACAACTGATACTTACAGGACTGGTACTGGCATTAGGAACAGCAGTATATCTCAACTGGCAGTTTTCTGCCAACAGTGATTTACTGCAGGGAGCAGATACAGTCAGTGTTTCCAAAGAACTGGGTCAGGCAGAATTTGTCAACACATCAGTCAGTCAGAAAAGCAACGCCAAAGAAAAATCCACACAGAAACCTACACAAAAATCTGCCGACAAAGCAACCCAACCTACCGAAAATATAGCACAGACTTCTAACATGATACCCGAACCAACCGCATCAGCTAAAACAGAAGAAAATGCCACCGAACAACAGACCCAACCATCTGTCGAAAAGAAATCAAGTGATGAATATTTTGCACAGGCAAAACTCAACCGCAAACAGACACAGGATAAAATTTTAGAAATGGCGAAAGATGTATTAAAAGCGGTAGAAAGCGATGAAAACGCCAAAGCACAGGCAATTCAGCAGGCAACAGAACTGGCATTGCTGATGGAACAGCAGGCGAATATTGAAAACTTAATCAATGCCAAAGGATTTCCTGAAAGTATGGCATTCATACAGAATAATCAATGCAGTGTGATTGTAAAAGATGACGAACTGACATCAGATGAAGCGATGATTATTAAGGACATTGTAACGACACAGTCAAAAGTAACTGCCGATAAGGTGAAAATTGTGGCAGTAGGCTGAAAAAGACCATCACTCTTAAAAGGAGTGATGGTCTTTGCATTATGGATTACATTTCTGACAAGGGGAATAGCCGTCAGCCAGTGCTTGTGACAGATTATCCGTTGTTGCATAATTCTGAGGAGCTAT
>CACYDZ010000219.1 GCA_902773265.1 uncultured Ruminococcus sp. | reverse complement strand
TTTAAGGGCTTTGCCCTTAAAAATCCCACAAGGGGTTTCACCCCTTGACCCCACGAACTTTTTGAAAAAAGTTCGACAAAAACTTTTAAGTGTGTAAACTTACAGTTGCTTTTCGCTAATCAGACAGAAGTTCTTTTCGGCTTACTTTGTTGGTTTCCGACCTCATTTCCCGAAAAAGAAAATCCCCTTTCAGACCTTTATGGTCTGAAAAGGGATTTTCCTTTTTTGACTGGAACGCTTTATTGTAAGAAAGTTCTGAATGCTTTGTAAGCCATATACAAATCTGTTTTGGAGATGATTTCCAGAGGAGCATGCATAGAAAGTACAGGAACACCCAAATCGACAACATCAACATTGAGATTAGCAACATATTTGGCGATAGTTCCACCGCCACCGCCGTCTACTTTGCCGAGTTCACCGCTTTGCCACTGAATATTTTCTCTGTCCAGCATATTGCGGATTTCCGCCATATATTCAGCACTGGCATCAGAAGTATCATATTTACCGCCACTGCCCGTATATTTGGTAATGACGACACCACGATTAATATAGGAACTGTTATTCTGTTCAAACGCACTGGCATAAGTAGGGTCAAAAGCAGCGTTGACATCTGCCGACAGACATTTACTTTTATCCAATACCTGATACCCTTTCAGACCTTGTTTTTCGGCAAGATGATTTATCAGATGTTCCATAAATGCGGACTGCATACCTGTATTGCCGTCACTGCCGATTTCTTCCTTATCGACAAGAATAGTAACCGCCGTATATTCAGGATTTTGTATATTCATGACAGCCATCAGAGCAGGGTAAGCACAGACTTTATCATCATGACCATATGCACCAATCATGCTGTTATCAAAACCGATATTTCTTGCTTTGAATACAGGTACCATAGTCAGTTCAGCCGAAAGAAAATCATCTTCGGTAATGCCATACTTTTCAAATAGGATATTCAGAATATTGAGTTTGACAAGTTCAGATTCCTTGCTGTCATCAAACGGACGGCTGCCGATGAGTACATTCAAATCTTCACCTGCAATAGCTTTGGAAAGTGGCTGACTGACCTGTTCTCTGGAAAGGTGTGGTAAAAGGTCAGTAACACAGAAACAGGGGTCATCTTCATCTTCACCAACAGCGACATTTACCGTATGACCGTCTTTAAAAGCAACTGTTCCATGTAACGCCAGTGGAATAGCCGTCCACTGATATTTCTTGATACCGCCATAGTAATGTGTTTTGAACATTGCCAGTTCATTTGTTTCGTATAAGGGATTGGGTTTCAAATCCAGTCTGGGAGAGTCAATGTGGGCAATCGCAAGACGAACACCTTTGTCAAGTGGTTGTTTGCCGAAAACTATCAGGACAATATTCTTTTTGCGGTTGACCACATATACTTTGTCACCGGTTTGATAAGTTTTCTGTGGGTCATATTCTGTAAAGCCGTTTTCTTCTGCCAGTTTTACCGATGTTTCCACAGCTTCCCTTTCAATTTTGGCATGGTCAAGAAATATCATATAGCCTTTGGCAAATTCATCTGCCTCAGCAATCTCCTCTCTTGATACGCTTTGTAAGCCCTTTACACTTTTAGAAAATAATTTTTCTTTCAGTAAAGCTGTCTGTGATTTCTCTTTTTCGTTATCCATATATTACAATCCTTTCAAGGTAAAATTTACTGTATTTTTAGCCGATTAAAGGGCTTCGCTATAAGTTGTTTTTCTGTTTTTTAGTTGTCTTCTGTATCTTCATTATTCTCACTGTTTTCATTTTTCTCATCATCGTTACTGTTGTCCTGTGATAATGAAGTAAGATTATTTTCATAGTAATGTTTGGAGTTCATCACCCTGTCCACATAGACAGCTGTTTCGGAATAGGGAATATAGGAAAGTGTTTCTCCGTCTGAAGAGTAATCCGTATTGCTTAACCATGTATCGACAATTCCGAAACCGGCATTATAAGCAGCAACCACAGTAGAGGTTACTTGATATTTTTTTGTGAGGAACTCCAGAAAAATACAGCCATATTTGATATTGATATCAGGTTCAAAAAGGTCATCTTCGTCAAGTGTAACTTTGCCGTCTTTATAATTCTGCAACCACGAAAAAGTTTCGGGCATAATCTGCATCAGACCTTTTGCTCCGACAGGAGATTCTGCATCAGGGTCAAAATTGCTTTCATTTTTGATAATAGCAAAAACGAGGTTGGGGTCAATATCAAATTCTTCGGCATAGCGGTAGACATAGTCAGTATATTTTACACCGTTGACAGCATTACCAAATTTGTGTTCTGATTTGGAAAGTGTGACGATAGCGATTATCAGCAAAGCAATAATCACCAGAGATGTCAGAACGAAAAAAGGAAACATATCACTTTTTTTCTGTTGTGGTTTGTTTTGCGTATTCATGCAATACATTCACCTTTCTGTTAGTTTTTCCATAATACGGTGTGCATGAGTGATAACTTCTTCCAATGTTTTACCACCGTCTATAATGAAATCAGCATGACTTTGGTAAAAGCTGTCATCATGCTGGACACTCATTCGGGCAAGTGCTTCATTTTCTGAGAGATTATCCCGTTTCATAATGCGTTGTTTACGGATTTCCTTATCGCAGATTACTGCTATGGTGTTTTGGCATAAAATATCCATATGACATTCAAATAAGAGCGGTGCATCAATCAGGATTAAAGAATGTGTTGTTCGCAATATATCAATTTTCTGCAAAGTTGCCATGATGATGAACGGGTGTATAATATTGTTGAGTTTCTGTGTATTTTCTTTGGAAGAAAAGGCTTTTCGGGCAAGCACTTTTCGGTTGAGGGTATCATCGCTGTTAAGGATATCTTTTCCGAATACTGCCACAATACACTGTAAACAGACGCTTCCTTTACAGACAACTTCCCTTGCCAGTACATCTGCATCAATAACAGGAATATTTTTCTCAGCCAGATATTTTGTCAGAGTAGATTTTCCCGAACCTGTTGTTCCCGTGATACCGATAATTTTATGATTTTTCAAGGTCTATCACCTCAAATCCTGCGGAACGGATAAGTCGGTTATATACCGCTAATCCGACACCTTCCTTTTTGGGACAGCGTGCATAAACCGTATGTAAGTTCATCAAATCCAGCTGTCGCAATGCGTCAAAAAGATGATGAGCCTGTGTCTGAAAATCGTCTTTTTCTCCCAGAGAAACACATGGGACAGTTAATTTATCTCTATCTTCATCATAACACAAAGCACCGATATTTTTCTTTTCGGGCAAAGTATTGATGTAATCAGTATATTCATCACCATCACATTTTACGATAATGATGTTAGCTTTTGGGGAATAATGTTTGTATTTCATACCGGGACTTGATACAACCGCATTGTTGTCAATCTGATTGAGGACACCTTTATCAATACGGATTTTTCCGATAACACTTTCAATCTGTTCCACAGTAATTCCGCCGGGACGCAGTAAGGTCGGCACATCGCCGACAACAGATAAGACCGTAGATTCTACACCCACAGTACTTTCACCGCCGTCAATAATCAGAGGGATTTTCCCATGTAGGTCATTATAGACATGGACGGCACTTGTCGGACTGGGACTTCCCGACAGATTGGCTGACGGTGCTGCCAGAGGGACACCGGCACTGTCGATAATTTTCCGTGCAATTTCATGTGACGGAAAGCGAATAGCAACTGTATCCAATCCTGCAGTGACTTCTTCAGGTATTTTATCGGAACAGGGCATAATCATTGTGATTGCTCCTGCCCAGAACTGTCGGGCAAGTTTTTGAGCCTTTTCGGGAAACTCACAGACTAAATCATATACCTGAGAAATGTCAGAAATATGAACGATTAAAGGATTATCCATTGGTCTGCCTTTAGCCTGAAAAATTTTGGCAACCGCTTTTCCGTCAAAAGCATTTGCCGCCAGACCATAAACGGTTTCGGTGGGAATGGCAACCACTTCACCGTTACGCAATAAATTACCTGCCAGTGCAATGGAATTTTCATCAGGTTTCAGTACAAGAGTTTCCATTATGGTTACACTTCCTTTTGTAAAAGTTCGGTTCGGTAAGCGGTGATTAAAGGGTCAATCACTTCGTCAAGACTGCCGTTGATAATTTCGTCAAGTTTATAAAGAGTAAGACCTATTCTATGGTCAGTTACACGACTTTGCGGATAGTTGTAAGTGCGTATGCGTTCACTTCTGTCGCCCGTACCTACCTGAGATTTTCTTTCTTGTGCGACAGCATTGTTCTGTTCATCAATTTTAGCCTGTAAAAGTCGGGATTTCAGCACTTTCATTGCTTTGTCCTTATTTTTGTACTGACTTCTTTCGTCCTGACATTCCACAACTGTTCCCGTAGGAATGTGGGTAATTCGGATAGCGGATTCCGTTTTGTTAATATGCTGACCGCCTGCACCACTGCTGCGGAAAGTATCTATCTGTAAATCGGTGGGATTGATTTCCAGTTCGACATCTTCAGCTTCGGGTAAGACCGCAACAGTAACGGTTGAAGTATGAATACGCCCCTGTGTTTCGGTTTCGGGGACACGCTGAACACGGTGTACACCGCTTTCAAATTTGAAACGGGAATACGCTCCCTGACCGCTGACTGAAAAAACAATTTCTTTATAACCGCCAAGTTCGGTAGGATTAGTGTTAAGAATTTCCGTTTTGAATCCTCTTTTTTCGGAATACATCACATACATACGATAGAGTACCGCACAAAACAAAGCGGATTCCTCTCCGCCTGCACCACCACGAATTTCAATAATTACATTACGGTCATCATTAGGGTCTTTGGGTAAAAGTAAGAGTTTGATATTCTGCTGACACTCGTCCAGGATAGTTCTAGCCTGTGCTATTTCTTCGTCAGCCAGCAATTTCATTTCCTTATCCGAAGAATTATCGTTCAGGATTTCCATAGCGTCAGAGATAGTCTGTTGTGCCTGCTGATAGCGTTGATATTCCAGAACAATAGGTTCAATTTCTTTAAGGTCTTTCATAATTTTCTGATACTGCTGAGGGTCTGAGGCAACATCAGGCTGATACAGACGGTTATTGAGTTCCTCATACCGTTTTGTAAAGACATTCAATTTTTCTTCAAACATAATAGCTCCCTTCGTTAAGGGCGTTGCCCTTAACAATCC
>CACYDZ010000218.1 GCA_902773265.1 uncultured Ruminococcus sp. | reverse complement strand
TTCAGCAACTGAGGGAGTTCGTCCAGACTGGTTGAACGCAGAAATTTACCGATTTTAGTAATTCTAGGGTCATTTTTGATTTTAAATACAGGTCCGTCCATTTCATTTTGTTTCTGTAAAGCCTGCAACTTCTGTTCAGCGTCAGGACACATCGTCCGGAATTTGTATACCTTGAATGACTTTCCATATTTTCCACAGCGTTCCTGTGTAAAGAAAGGAGAATGTCCGTCTTCCAAAAAAATCAGCAACGAAATTATCAGAAAAACAGGAATCAATACAATTAAAGCAATAAACGACATCACTATATCAAATAATCGCTTACAAAAATTATAAAAAGGCTTTTCCTGAAAGGCAAAGCTATCAGCATTTTCCTCCAGACGGCTATCTCTGGCAAGCATTTCTTTACTCATTACTGCATACTCCACATTCATACAAATTCCCTCCTGTTCTAAACATCAACAGGTTCTAAATCCAGAAGTTCAGAAACTTTTTTGGTTTCTTCACTACACTTAAATCAATATCCCTTCCATCGAACACTTTTTCGCTGTTATCTGTCAGCCATTGTACATAATCCTCTCCGAACGCTTTACGGACAACTTCATATCCTTCTTTTATATTTGGTGTACGATGTTCGTCAGAGTGGCTGTCACTACATATAAAATGTACTAAATCCCACTTCAGATATTTCATGGCTGTCCTTTTACGGACACTGTTCTTTATCAGCGTTTCTGCATTAATATGTGCCAGACAACCGTCCATAACCAAATCATACAACAAGGTAGGGTCTTCTGCAAAATAACCATACCTCTCCACATGAGCCAGTATAGGTGTATATCCCATACTCAATAAACTTGTCAGAGCCTCTTTAATTCCATACGGCTTCATCTTTGTAGAAAACTCTATCAGCATATAGTCGCTGTCCTCAAAACAGAGTGGCTGTAAATCGTCCAGTTCCAGTAGTTTCAGCGAAAAATATACCTCTGACCCCGTTTTCAGTGTCATATTCAGTTTCTGACATTCTTCATTCGACAATAATAGCTGTTTGCTTTTTTCTCTTTTCTGAAGAAATTCTTCATAAGTCATCTCGTCAATCTTAAAATGCGGTGTGAACATCACTTTATCCACACCTTGTTCTTTCTGCATTTTAAGCATATTTAAAGAAACTTCAAGATTTTTTGAACCGTCATCTATTCCGGGCAATATATGACAATGCAAGTCAATCATTTTTTACTCTCTTCCTCACTACTACCACTGCTACCATAATTGTAATTATAGTAATAATAGTCATAAGAATAGTAATCATGATAAGCCGTCTTGGACTTGTCTTTATAAGCCGTAACAATCGCACCAAAAATCTTGGTGCCTGCATTTTCTAAGTTTTTCTTTGCCTTGATGGCATATTTCTTTTCGGTAGAATTATGTCTGACAACCATGAATGTTGCATCCATATATTTTCCCAAAACGGCTGCGTCACTGATGATGAACGCAGGGGGGGTATCATAGACAACATAATCGTATTCTTGTTCCAGTGCCGCAATAACTTCCTGCATACCTTTACTGGAAAGCAATTCTGTCGGGTTCGGCGGTGAAATACCTGCCAGCAACAAACTCAGGTTTGTTCCGTTGACTTTCTTGATAGCGTCCGCAAGCGATACTTCCCCTTTAAGTACATTGGTAAGTCCTACCGCATTACGCTTCTGCGATATAAAACGGTGCATACCAGGTCTTCTCAGGTCACACTCTACCAGACATACCTTTTTTCCCTGCTCTGCCAGAGATATCGACAAATTCAGACTACAATTTGTCTTTCCCTCATTCGCCAGAGATGAGGTAATCATGATATTTTTACATTTCTGAGCAACTGTGATAAATTCTATATTGGTAGCCAGCATTTTGAATGATGCCACATATTCAGAAGGGGCTTTCTCGTCCATAATACTGAACAGTTCCTTGACGACAGGTCTGTTTTTTGATTCTCTCTTATTCTTACTCATTTGCTGAAGTCCTTTCCGTCAACATAAGGGATAACTCCCATCATCGGTAAACCAAGCGTATTGGTGATATCGCTTTCTGTTTTGAACTTCTTATTAAAGAGTTCTTTCAGGAATACGATGACCAGCATAAAGGCAAGTCCTCCTGCTGCACCAAGCAAAGCATTCTTCTTGGCATTAGGGCCTATGGGTCTGCCGTTATTGGCAATTCTGGAATCGTCAACAACTTTTACCGAACCCGCTTCAACAACATCTTTGATTTTTGGTTGTGCCACTTTCACAACATTGGCAATGACCTTTTTGGCAAAACTGGGGTCAGTACTTTTCATGGATATTTCAATAACCTGCGTTTCATTGACGGGTGCTACTGTGATAGAATTGGCAAGGGCTTCATAGGTCATGTTAATCTGCATTTTGTCAATGACAGGCTGTAAAACGGAATTGGACTTGATAATGACAGAATAAGTATTGGCAAGCGACTGGGCTGCTGTCAGTTCACTGTTATTCACACCTCTGTCAGATGTATCTGAACGGTTGTTGTTGACAATAAGCTGAGCACTTGCTTTGTACTGTTTGGGAATAAACTGTGTCGTTCCCACATAGGCACATACTCCGAAAACAATTGCTGACAAGACTAAAGGAATGACATTCTTGCGTAATATCCTGAAAATAAAGGATAAATCAATTTCCATCTCTTTAGTTTCTTCTCTTTTCTCCATCTGAATTCCCCTTTTATTTTATCTTTTACGAAATTATACAATATTCCGTCAGAACAGTCAAGCCAATAGATACATCTTGTAGCAATTTGTAAAAATCTCATCTTTTTACAAGGCATTTTTATCAATTTTTAGCACAATAATCAGTTGACCTCAACATAATCTTTATTCTGATGTTTGTTTTCTCTCATTTTTTCACAATTTTTTTGCTGTTTATTTCTTATTTCTTGTTGCTGTCAAACATATCCAGAAAAACTTTAGTGGCAATATCTGCATTCTCTCCAATGACCATGAATACATACCCTTGTGAAAATTCCAGTTCATAATTCTGAATATATTCACTTTCTTTCGGACTTTCCTGAAATCCTTTCAGCTTTGCGGTAATGTGTTCTGATACAGACGCTTTGATTTTCTCCTCATAATCTTCACTGCTGAGCTTGAAACAGGCAATTTCCATCGCTGACGCATTAGATTCCGCAATATATACCGATGCCTGAGTAATTCCGTCCTCAGGTACATCGAAATGTCCCGAAATTTCACCGTTTCCAAGTTCTCTTATTCCTTTATAGCCCATTTTTTCAATTACTGTCTTATTTATCTGTGCTGCCGAAATTTCTGTCGCTGATGACCCTCCGTCTTCCTCACGACCGTTCACCCAGAAAACATATACCGAACTTAATATGGCCGCTATCGCCACTAAGGCTATTACCACAAAAGTAACGAATTTTTTCGTAGCAGAAGTCAATTTTACACCTCTTTTCTGTTTATTTTGCAGGGGTTTCACCCCCGCACCCCTGAGTTAAGGGCTTTGCCCTTAACAATCCCACAAACTTTTTGAAAAAAGTTTGACCAAAAACTTTTAAGGCTCACTTCGTTCGGATTGTTTATCAGACTTTCAGCTGTGACAATTAAAGTTTTTTGTCCACTTTTTTTCAAAAAAGTGGTGGGGTCAAGGGGCAAAGCCCCTTGTCAGGATTTTTAAGGGCGGAAGCCCTTAAACTCCCCGAAAACTCCGGAATTTGCGTAAGCAAATTCCGCCATAAGATACAAATGTGACAAACTTATCTACATTAAGCCTGCCACATTTAATCATACACCTTTATCAGTAAATAATCAACAAATATTACTGAATTGTCTTATTCTCAATTTCTTCCCTGAGCTTTGCCTTGAAATCTTCTACGCTGAATGCTCCCAAATCGCCTGCTTTCCGTGAACGGACAGAAACCGTTCCGTTTTCGATATCCTTATCCCCTACCAGAACCATATACGGTATCTTTTCCAGTTGTGCCTCACGGATTTTATAACCGATTTTTTCACTTCTTGTATCCACTTCACAGCGTACACCCATTGCCTGTAATTCTTTCTCCACTTCTTTCAGGCGGTCGATGTGTCTGTCAGCAATAGGCAACAACTTGACCTGTATCGGGGCAAGCCATAACGGAAAAGCTCCTGCATACTTTTCAATCAATAATGCCAGTGTTCTTTCATAACAGCCGATTGATGTACGGTGGATAATATACGGATTTTTCTTCGTACCGTCTTTATCCACATACTTCATGCCGAATTTTTCTGCCAGCATCATGTCAATCTGAATGGTAATGAGTGTATCTTCTTTACCGTATACATTCTTTATCTGAATATCCAGTTTAGGGCCGTAAAATGCTGCTTCTCCGATACCGATTTCATAGCGGATACCCAAATCATCAAGAATATGCTGCATTTCGCCCTGTGCTTCGTTCCACTGCTCTTCTGTTCCGATATATTTTGAACGGTCGTTCTTGTCCCACTGCGAAAATCTGTAGGATACATCTTCATAAAGTCCAAGTGTCTTCAGCATGAAAATCGCCAGTTCCAGACAGCCTTTGAACTCCTCTTCCAGCTGTTCGGGCGTACACATCAGATGTCCTTCCGAAATCGTGAACTGTCTTAAACGGATAAGTCCGTGCATTTCTCCGCTTGCCTCGTTACGGAATAATGTCGATGTTTCATTATAGCGTAACGGCAAATCACGGTAAGAACGCTCTCTGTTGAGATATGCCTGATACTGGAAAGGACAGGTCATTGGTCTTAATGCGAAAACTTCCTTGTCTTTTGCTTCGTCACCAAGCACAAACATACCGTCCTGATAATGGTCCCAGTGTCCCGAAATCTTATACAGGTCACTCTTTGCCATAAACGGTGTCTTTGTGAGTAACCAGCCTCTTTTCTGTTCTTCGTCCTCTACAAAACGCTGTAACAACTGTACAACTCTTGCTCCTTTCGGTAACAGAATTGCCAGTCCCTGCCCAATAATATCCACTGTGGTAAACAACTCCAGCTGTCTGCCAAGTTTGTTGTGGTCACGCATTAAGGCTTCTTCTCTCTTCTTGAGATACTCCTCCAGTGCAGACGCTTTCGGGAAAGCTGTTCCATATACACGACATAACTGTTTGTTATTGCTGTCCCCTCTCCAGTAGGCACCTGTGCAATTCAGCAATTTGAACGCTTTGACTATCCCTGTTGACATCAGATGAGGTCCTGCACACAAATCGGTAAAATCGTCCTGCTTGTAAAAACTGATGGGTTCTCCTTTAGAGGCGTGTTCCTGTGCCAGCTCTACTTTGTAGGGTTCGCCCATCTCCGAAAGCATTTTTATGGCATCTTCAGGAGATAATTCAAATTTTTCAATCGCTATGTTGCTTTTGACGATGGCTTTCATCTCTTTTTCGATGTTCTCCAAATCACTTGCCGAAAACGGTTTTTCTACTTCAAAATCATAATAGAAACCGTTGTCAATCGCAGGTCCTATGGCAAGTTTTGCGTTGGGGTACAGTCTTTTGACC
>CACYDZ010000217.1 GCA_902773265.1 uncultured Ruminococcus sp. | reverse complement strand
TGTCCAACTTTTTTCAAAAAGTTGGCGGATTCCAAAGGCGGAGCCTTTGGGCAGGATTTTAAAGGGTTGGGAACACAGACACTGTGCGACAGCCCTTTAATCGGCTAAAAACAAAACCAAAATCTGCGTAAGCAGATTTTGACAATAATTACTTGTCTGTCAATCGCTCAGATGGAAATTTTTTTGAAAAATGTTGCACCCAAACCGACAAAAAAGTTGTTATTATAAATAGAAGTACTTCAAAAAATAAAGCAAGGGGGATTGTCATGCGGGATAAACTTGTGGAAAAACTGAAAAAACACGATGAAAAAGCATTGCAACAGATTATTGAACAATATTCACGAACTATCGCTGTTGTTATTTACAATACGGCAAAGGGAAGTTTGACAAAAGAAGATATAGAAGAATTGTCAGCAGATGTATTTGTCGCACTCTGGGACAATGCTCAGAAAGTACAGGCAGGTAAGCTCAAAGGGTATCTTTGTACTATCGCCAGGACACGCACACTCAATAAAGTCAGGAGTTTACAGAACAAGACCGTATTCAATATTGATGATTATGACCCCGAAGATGATTTTTCTATTACAGATGAAACAGAAAAAAAGGATATCCACCGTGAACTGAAAACTATCATTACCGAAATACCCTTACCTGAAAGGGAAATTCTGATACGACATTACTACTATAATCAGACAGTCACACAGATTTCGGCAGAGATAAACATGAATACGGAAACGGTAAAATCCAAATTGCAGCGGACACGCAAAAAAATCAAGGAAAAACTGATTGAAAGGAGTTATGTGTTATGAAAACAACATTCAAAACAGTTTTTAACGAATTAGACGATGAGTTGATGGATATAGACATTACCAACACCAAAGCAACGGATATTGATGTGGAGAAAATCAAAGGAGAAGTACTTATGCGTATTAAAGACAACGGAAAAAACAACAATAAAAAGAAATTCAGCAAAAAACTCACAGTAATTCTTGTCGCAGCAGTCATCTTAATGGCAGGAACCATCGGTGCATTTGCCACAGGCAGTGTACAGCAGATTTTCGGCAGACTTTTTCATAACGGAAGTCAGCCAAATGCTCTCGGACTGTATGACGGTGGAAATATTGAGGTCAGAACTAACGATGACAGCCTTGATATTAAGTTGTCAGGTGTTACAGGTGACGGTGAAAAACTCTATTCCGCTATAGAAATCACAAAAAAAGACGGCAGTGCAGTTATCGAAAAGGGTTATGATACTTTCAGTGATTACAGCAACTTTGAACATTTCAAAACAGAGTACACCGACAGCAACGGCAACAAAATAAAAGTAACCGACAACTGTCGGTATGTTCTGGAAAACGATAACAGAACACTTACCGTATATCTTACTTCTATGATTTATGAAGGCAAACTGCGAAACGGCAGAGTTACAGTAAGTCTTGAAAATCTTGATGTGTTCAGAATTGAAAAAGTTCTGGCATCTATGGATTTGCCCGAAATTTCCATCGGTTCTGACCCCGAAACTGCAAAGGTATGGTTCAGTGATGAGGAACTTGCTCAGAAACGCAAGGAATTTGGACTGACCGAAGAGGAATGTATTTATATTGACCATGACAATAAGCGTGAATACTGCAAGGCAGACCAGAAAAATTTTGCCATCGATTTTACTGTCAGCTATGACTTTGACTATTCTGATGAATATTTCATTACGCAGACATTAAACACCGAAAGTATTCCGAAGATATTTGAAACAACTGATATACAGTATGCAAAATTTACGGTAACTCCTCTCGGCATTTATATTGAGGGTGAAAATGCTGACAATCATTCCTTTAAAGCCATCGACAAAGATTCCAGAATTGTTCTCAATGATAATACGACTTATTATCTTTATGCTTATGAAGGTTATAGCGAAGGACTGTCACTGAATTACTCTACTGTACCGAAAGGTTCTGTTTACGGACAACTCAATGTTATAGATACCCGTGAAGTTAAATCTGTCATTATTAACGGTGAAAATATCTATCGGAAATGATTGAGCCTATCAGAAAAACCCGTTCTGAAATATTTCAGAATGGGTTTTTCTGTCTGTAAATGGTCAAAATGGCAGTAATTTCAATGACATTATACCTCATAGGAAAGCG
>CACYDZ010000216.1 GCA_902773265.1 uncultured Ruminococcus sp. | reverse complement strand
CCCTTTAAAATCCCACAAGGGGCTTTGCCCCTTGACCCCACCACTTTTGAAAAAGTGGACAAAACTTTTCATTGTCATAGCTGAAAGGTTGATAAACAATCCGAACGAAGTGAGCTAAGAAAGTTTGACGGGATTTTTAAGGAGTGGGAACACAGAAATTGTGTGGCAATCCTTAAAAGAGGTTCGGGGATAGTGTTCCCGATTAACGCTAAAGGAGGATATAGAATGGTAAAAGCCATTGTAGGAGCCAACTGGGGAGATGAGGGCAAAGGAAAAATCACTGATGTACTTGCCTCAGAATCAGATATTGTTATCCGTTTTCAGGGAGGAAGTAACGCAGGACATACGATTGTCAACAATTACGGAAAGTTTGCTTTACACCAGTTGCCGTCAGGTGTGTTTCACAGCCACATTACAAATATCATTGGTAATGGTGTAGCACTCAGTGTTGAAAATTTCATTAAAGAAATTGCAGAGCTGGAAAGTCGTGGAGTGCCAAAACCGAATATTCTGGTTTCTGACAGGGCTCAGATTGTTATGCCCTATCATATTGCTTTCGACTGTTACGAAGAAGAAAGATTAGGAAAAAACTCGTTTGGTTCAACCAAAAGCGGTATAGCACCATTTTATGCAGATAAATATTCTAAAATAGGATTTCAGGTCAACGAACTTTATGACGATGTTGACACACTCAAAGACAAAATCAAAAGAGTACTGGAAATCAAAAATGCGACACTGAAAAATCTTTATCATAAAGACAGTGTTTCCGAACAGGAAATCTTTGATAAACTGATGCAATACAAGGAAATGCTTGCACCGTATGTTGCGGATACATTTTCCTACATATATCAAGCGGTCAAAGAGGGCAGAAAGATTTTGCTTGAGGGACAGTTAGGGGCATTGAAAGATACTGACTTTGGAATATATCCGATGGTAACATCATCAAATACGATTGCCGGTTACGGTGCAGTAGGTGCAGGCATACCGCCGTATGAAATCAAGGATATTATCACCGTTGTGAAAGCCTATTCCAGTGCAGTAGGTGCAGGCGAATTTGTATCCGAGATTTTTGGTGCAGAAGCCGATGAACTCCGCAGGCGTGGTGGTGACGGTGGTGAATATGGTGCAACCACAGGCAGACCGAGAAGAATGGGTTGGTTGGATTTGGTAGCAACCCGTTATGGCTGTCGTGTACAAGGAGCGACGCAGGTAGCCTTTACGGTTTTAGATGTGCTTGGTTATCTTGATGAAATTCCCGTATGTGTTGCTTATGAGCTGGACGGTGAAAGAATTGACTATTTCCCGTCAACCACCAAACTCAAGAGGGCGAAGCCTGTTTTAGAAGTTTTAAAAGGCTGGAAGTGTGATATTTCAGGCATTACCAAGTATGAAGATTTGCCTGAAAATTGCCGTAAGTATATTGAATTTGCCGAGAAACATATTGGCGTGCCGATAAAGATAGTATCCAACGGTGCAAAGAGAGAAAATATCATTTACAGGTGATGTTATGAATATAAAAAATGAATCAATACTTGTAATGGATTTTGGCGGACAGTACACCCAGCTTATTGCACGGCGTGTGCGTGAACAGAATGTCTATTGTGAAATCAAGCCCTACAAAATTTCCGCCGAAGAAATTCTGAAAAACGGCTATAAAGGAATTATCTTTTCAGGCGGTTCAAACAGTGTTTACGGAGAAAATTCTCCCAAATGCGACAAAGCAATTTTTAATCTCGGCATACCTGTTCTGGGAATTTGTTATGGAGCTCAGATAATGGCTTATCTGTGTGACGGAAATGTTTCTGCTTCAGAGGTCAGAGAATACGGCAATACCGAAGTCAATTTTGATAAGGACAGTTTGCTTTTTAGTGATGTTTCGCAGAAAAGTATTGTCTGGATGAGCCACACTGACTATATTTCCAAAGCACCTGATGGTTTCAGCATAACGGCTTATACATCAGATTGTCCTGTTGCAGCGATGGAAAACCGTGAAAAAAATTTATATGCCGTACAATTTCACCCCGAAGTACAGCATACCGTTGAGGGAAATAAAATGCTGAAAAATTTCCTGTTCAAAGTATGTCAGTGCAGTGGTGACTGGCAGATGTCATCATTTGTCAGCGAAACGGTAAAGGCACTCAGAGAAAAAATCGGTGACAAAAAAGTTTTGTGCGGACTTTCGGGCGGTGTAGATTCGTCAGTGGCGGCAGTGCTTGTCAATAAAGCGGTGGGAAAACAGCTTACCTGTATTTTTGTTGACCACGGTATGCTCCGAAAAAATGAGGGCGATGAAGTTGAAAAAGTATTCAGAGAACAGTTCGACATCAACCTTATCCGTGTCAATGCACAGGAAAGATTTTTAAGTAAGCTCAAAGGCATTGACGACCCTGAACAAAAGCGGAAAATTATTGGTGAAGAATTTATTCGTGTTTTTGAAGAAGAAGCAAAGAAAATCGGTAAAGTAGACTTTCTTTGTCAGGGAACGATTTATCCTGATGTTGTCGAAAGCGGAACAGGAGAAGCGACAGTCATTAAAAGCCATCATAATGTCGGCGGACTGCCCGAAAATGTGGATTTTGAGGACATTGTTGAACCGTTGCGTGACCTTTTCAAAGATGAAGTCAGAAAAGCCGGTCTGGAACTAGGCATACCTGAATTTTTAGTATGG
>CACYDZ010000215.1 GCA_902773265.1 uncultured Ruminococcus sp. | reverse complement strand
TAGTTCTTGAAAGTAAAGCCGTTACCAAAACCGTCCTGACTGTCGTGAATGGAATCCCTGAGACCACCAACCTCTCTGACAACAGGAATACTGCCGTAACGCAAAGCAATCATCTGAGAAAGTCCGCAAGGTTCACTCTTTGACGGCATAAGGAATATGTCAGACCCTGCATAAATCTTTCTTGCCAGCTCGGGAACAAATCCCGGACAGAAACAGACTTTGCCCTTATATTTGTTGTTGAGATACCAGAAATAATCTTCATATTCCTTATCGCCTGAACCCAGAACAACAAACTGTACATCATTATGATAGATGATTTCTTCAATACCGCCCTTGACCAAATCCAGTCCTTTATGGCTGACAAGTCTTGTTACCATAGCAATCATCGGAATATCGCCACGCTGAGGAAGATTTAATCTTTCCTGCAATCTGCGTTTACATTCCGCTTTGCCCTGCGGATATTCGGGGGTATAGTGAGCATACATATGCATATCTGTTGCGGGATTATAGCTGTCGTTGTCGATACCGTTGAGAATACCGCAAAGTTTATAGGCACGGTGTTTGAGAATCTGGTCAAGACCGTGTGAGAACCAAGGGTCAAGGATTTCGTTGGCATAGGACGGGCTTACGGTAGAAACTCTGGTAGAAGTTTCGATAGCACCTTTGGACATATTAAGTTTGCCGTCCATTTCAATCATTTGGGTACAGTCAGCCGGAAGTCCTACACATTCTTTATTGACATCCCAGCCATACATACCCTGATACTGAATATTGTGAATAGTATACAAACTCTTGATATTCTGATACCAAGGGAGTTTGGAATAGAAGAAATAGTAGTAAGTAGGTACTAAAGCGGTCTGCCAGTCATTGGTGTGGATAAGGTCGGGGTGGAAATCAATATAAGGCAACATTTCCATGATAGCTCTGGAGAAAAAGGCAAATCTCTCTGCATCATCATAGAAACCGTACAGACCTTTTCTTTTGAAGTAGTACTCATTGTCGATAAAGTAGAATGTCACACCGTCATACTGAGCCCAGAAAAGACCGCAATACTGTCTTCTCCATGATACAGGAACAGTGAAATTGGTAATGTAGTTGATACCATCTCTGAGATACTGCGGAATATCGCCGTACAAAGGCATAACTACACGACAATCCACACCACGCTGTCTGAGTGTTTTCGGTAAGGAAGCCGCAACATCAGCAAGTCCGCCTGAACCTGCATAGGGGTTCGCTTCACTTGTACAATAAAGAATTTTCATGTTATCTATCTACCTCCATCTTTTTATATTTATTTATTATAACACTTTTTCACTGGGAATGTAAATAGGGAATGTGTCATAACCGAATAATGTTCTGTTGTCCTTGATGACAACATCTTTATCAGCGATAACATAACCGAGAGTAGCGTTATCGCCGACTTTTGTATCCTGCATGATGATACAGTTGCTGACTTTTGCCCCTTTGCCTATGGTTACTCCTTTGGCAATAATACTGTTTTCGACTTCACCCTCAATGATACAGCCCTGTGCGATGAGAGAGTTCTTGACTGATGACCCTAAACCGTAACGGCTGGGCATATCGTCACGAACTTTGGTGTAGATAGGTTTTGTATCGTTGAATAATGCCTGACGGTTTTCTTTTTTGAGAAGGCTCATGTTGGCATAGAAATATTCTTCCTGTGACGAAATCAAGGAATAATAGCCGTTAAAATGATAGCCGAAACATCTGTATTTCTGGACTTCAGACTGGAGTACATCTTTCATATAGTTGAGTTTGTTGGTACTGATACATTCTTCAACTACTTTCATCAGCAATTTCTTGTTGGTCAGAATAGCTCCGACAGTAACATTTTCACCTGATTTTGCACACGGTACAATGGAAAATTCTTCCACTCTGTTTTCAGAGTTCATTTTCATCGACAATGCGTCTTTTCTGCCCTCACTGTCCAGATTGTTGACATACATAACCGTAAAATCTGCTTCGGTATCTGCATGCTGTTGTATCATGGGTTCAAAATCAATGTTGGCTACCATACCACATTCACACAGCAGAACATATTCTTCATTGGAATCATGAAGAAAACGCTCGATAGCGTAAATGGCTTCAATTTCAGAACTGCCCATTCCTCTTCCTGACTGGATATACGGCGGTAACAGATGAACACCGCCATTTTTTCTGGACAAATCCCAGCTCTTACCTGAACCGACATGGTCCATCAGAGAAAAGAAGTTCTTATTGACGATAATACCAATATTGCGTACACCACTGTTTGTCATGTTGGATAAAGTAAAATCTATCAGCCGATACTTACCGCCGAAAGGAACAGATGCAACTGCACGGTGTGAAGTAAGGGATTCTATTCTGTCGGCATGGTTGTTACCGAACACAAGACCAAGTACATTGTTTTTCATTACTGATTACCTCCCGTTACATCTGTATCAATCATCGCTTTAGGGGCTACACTGCAACCCTCTGCTACATTTACACCCTCTCCGATAACAGCAACTCCCCATTCATCACGATTGTCGAACTCTTCGGGTTTTGCTCCGACATGGGCATTTTTACGGATAACCGCATTTTCGGCAATAATGGAATATTCTATGGTTGCACCGTCCTCAACAACTGCTCCGGGCATGAGAATAGAATCTGTAATGGTTGCTCCTGTGCCGATTTTTACGCCGGGAAAGAGTACGGAAAATTCCAAATTACCATCAATTTCACAACCGTCAGCAACAAGTGAGTTCTGAATGTTGGCATTTTCGCCGATATACTGCGGGTGCATAACAGGGTTGCGGGAATAAATCTTGTCTTTTTCACCGCTAAGGTCAATGGGAACATTCGGGTTGAGTAAATCCATATTGGCATCCCAAAGACTGTCGATAGTACCGACATCTTTCCAGTAACCGTCAAACGCATAGGCGAACATTCTTTCACCTGCATTCAGCATGGCGGGAAGAACATCTTTACCGAAATCGTTGCTGGATTTTTCGTCAGCAGCATCAGCCTCAAGGTATTTTCTCAGTTTATTCCAGCTGAATACATAGATACCCATAGACGCATTGGTGCTTTTCGGGTGTGCGGGTTTCTCCTCAAATTCGTAGATAGAACCGTCGGGATTGGTGTTCAGAATACCAAATCTTGATGCTTCTTCTTTAGAAACTTCAATGACAGCAATCGTACAAGCAGCATTCGTTTTCTTGTGCTGTTTAATCATTTTGGAGTAGTCCATCTTGTAAATGTGGTCACCTGACAGGACAACGACATATTCAGGGTCATATCTTTCGATAAAGTTGATATTGCGGTAGATAGCGTTAGCTGTTCCCGAATACCAGTATGCACCGTCCATCTGCTGATAAGGACTTAAACAGGTTACACCTTCATAAGTACCGTCCAAATCCCATGGCTGACCGTTGCCGATATACTCATTGAGTACCAACGGCTGATATTGTGTCAGGACACCTACTGCCTTAATGCCCGAATTGACACAGTTTGACAGCGGAAAGTCAATAATTCTATATTTTCCTCCGAATGGTACGGCAGGTTTCGCTAATTTTCTTGTCAGCACGCCAAGACGACTGCCCTGACCGCCTGCCAGTATCATTGCCACTGTTTTTTGTTTTGGATACATTTTTTATTGTTCCTCCTTTTTAGTATAAGTGTAAATGGTAGGTCTTTATATTGATGAAAACTCTTATATAAAGAGTTAATCTGACTTAGCGATATATTACCATTTTTAAAAATCCCGCTAAAGAGCTGTCGTTCCAAAATCGCTATAAGCGATTTTGCCCGCCGAAAAAGGCTATGCCTTTCACTTTTTTGAAAAAAAGTGGACAAAAAACTTTTAATTGTCATAGCTGACACTTAGCTAATCATTCCGAACGAAGTGAGTCTTGAAAGTTTTTGTCAAACTTTTTTCAAAAAGTTTGTGGGGTTCAGGGGCAAAGCCCCTGAAAGGGTTCGGGGACAAAGTCCCCGACATTCAGGAGTTTTCGTTTTCTGTCATAACAGCAATTTTCTTGTTGAGTTCCTGAATTTTGTCAATCGTTTCCTTATCCTGTTCGGAAATTTCTATGGACTTAATATCAATATCACTGTATTTCTTATGACATTTAAAATACATCACCGATAACGGCGGAATACTCAGAACAATGCTTTTGTCATAACCGTGCATAGGCGTATCAACCGACAGAATTTCGGTGCCGTTGGTAATACCTTTACCGCCAAATTCGGTGCTGTCTGTGTTGAATATTTCGCCGTATATTCCTTTGTAGGGAACACCTATACTGTAGTTTTCTCGCTTGATGGGGAGAAAATTACACAAGGCAATAATTCCGTCACCATGTTTATCCATTCTGCGGAATGCCATAATACACTGTGTAAAATCATCATGATGTATCCAGTGAAATCCTTCTCTCGAATTTTCAATCTCATACATACATGGATTGTTCTGATAAAATTTATTTAAACATTTGATAAAATAATGTAATTTTCCGTTTTTGGGATACTGCACTTCTTCCCAAGACAGTTGGGAATCTGTATTCCATTCTTCTGTCTGTCCGATTTCGTTGCCCATAAAAGTAAGTTTCTTACCGGGATGCATCATCATATATGCCATGAATGTTTTCACATGGTCAAACTGACTGTCATTATCTCCGGGCATTTTACTCAACAACGATTTCTTACCGCTGATAACTATGTTATGAGAGAGCGGTAACACAAAATTTTCCATAAACGCATACTGCAAAGAAAATATCAGGCTTGCGTGGTTGAACGGACGGTAAAACGGGTCAATCGCTATATAATTCAGCATATCGTTCACCCAGCCTACATTCCATTTGAAGTCAAAGCCTAAACCACCCTCTTTGACAGGTTTGGATATCATCGGCCATGCGGTAGATTCCTCCGCAATCGTGATAACGCCTTTGAAATTGTCATGAATGACTGTATTGAATTTTTGCACAAAGGCTACCGCTTCCAGATTTTCTTTTCCGCCGAATTTGTTCACTGCTGACGCTTTTCCCGACTTGTTGTAGTCAAGATAGAGCATAGACGCAATATTATCAAGCCTCAACCCGTCTATATGATATTTGTCCACCCAGAATACCGCACTCGATAACAGAAAACTGATGACTTCATATCTGGCATAGTCAAAAACAAGCGTGTCCGTATCTTCCCTGTTGGCTTTCAGGGGGTCGTGATATTCGTAACAGCAAGTACCGTCAAAACATTTCAAAGCGTAATCGTCTTTCGGAAAGTTTGTGATTGACCAGTCCATAATCACACCAATATTGTTCTGGTGACACTTGTCGATAAAATACATGAAGTCTTTCGGCTGACCGTATCGTGAAGTAGGTGCATAGTAACCTGTCGGCTGATATCCCCACGAACCGTCAAAAGGATATTCCATAACCGGCATTAATTCGATATGTGTATAGCCCATATCCATAACATATGGGATTAATTCGTCTGCCAGTCTGCGATAGTTGTAGAAATTTCCGTCCTGATATTTCCTCCACGAACCTGCGTGAATTTCATAAATATTCATCGGCTGATTGCTGATTGTGGTTTGTGTTCTCTGCGTTACCCACTTTTCGTCATTCCACTCAAATCCCTCAATCGTATAGACAAGACTGGCATTATCAGGTCTTGTTTCAAAGTGAAACGCATAAGGGTCTGATTTATATAAGCGTTCATAGTTCTGCGTGACAATACAGTACTTGTAGGCATCAAATTCATTGACACCGTTGATATAACATTCCCATACATCACCGTTGCCTATCCTTGACATATGGTTGGCATTTTCGTTCCAGCCATTGAACTTTCCTATAACCGATACCGCTACCGCATTCGGTGTCCATACCCTGAATACATAACAATTTCCGTCATCTACTTTATGAACGCCCATATATTCATAAGCTGTAATATCTTCTCCACTGCCAAACAGTTGCAGATGTCTGTTTTCCGTTACATAATCCATAATGAAATTTTCCTTTCTTTTTATTTTCCCAATAACAAAATGCCCACAATAATATAATAACAATCCCGGAAAGAAATTTCAATAGAATTAGTAAAAATTTATAATATATCCAAATTTTCGACTAAAAATCTTCTTAATTTTCACAACCGTTTTTTGGTCAGAAATCAGTAACGCCTGTTAATTCTTCAATTCTCCGGTTACTCCAAAACTCGTTCTGCCACCGATAATAAACATCTTTACGCTTTTTGAATATTCTGAACGGAGAAACAGTATTATCGTAAATATGCACAACATCACATACTTCAACAAATGCGGAATTAATTCTAAGGCACGGTCATAACGACTTAAAATTTTCTCTTCGGGTACATCATGACCGCCAAAACTTACCCTTGCTTTCACTCTTGCCACATTGATATAAGGATTAGCTGTCAATACATAAATTCCTCTTATAAAATATCCCTCTTCCTTTGCTCTTTTCAACAAATTCAGGTTTCGTGGTGTGGAAAGCACTGTCTCAAAAGTAAATTCTTCATGCTTATCTATTGACGAATTTCTTAATTTTTCAGCAATTTGAGCTGCCTCAAGGTCAGTACAAAAAATCGTCTTTTTGATTTCGTCAGCATTGATATATTTACCGACAGTCTTAGCCATTTTAGTGATAGTAGATTTTCCGCTGCCATTAGGGTCGGCAAAAATTATCAGTTCAGGTTTACGATATGTTGTTTCCAAAATATTCTCTTCTCCCGTCAGGATATTCAAGATAAGCTCTTTGCCGGTGTGTGTCATACTTCTGTATCGGCAATCCCTTTATTTTTCTGATTTCGTTGTCAATACGGATAGCTTCAATAAACCGTCTGGT